>NZ_JASCXP010000017.1:0-35917 GCF_030010695.1 Nocardia sp. CC201C | reverse complement strand
GAGCTGTTCGACCAGCCCGGCCGGCACCTGCCCGCCCTCGAAGTGCTCGGGACCGGGGACGATGACGGCCACGGCGTCCAGGCGGGTGGCCTGTGCCTTCAGCCGGGCCAGTGGCGGCCGTCCGAACTTGGGGTCGTAGACGATCATGTCCGCGAAGTCGTAACCGAGACGGCTCGCGAGCGTTCGTATCCGGCTCTGATCCCGAACTCGAGCCATGCCGGACACATCGGTCCGCAGATAGCCGAGGGCTGTTGGCCTGCCACACATTTCGCTTCCTCGCTCGGTCTCGTCGGCGCTGTTCAACTCCAGGTACACGCCCGGCCCGGCGACGCCGGGCCGGGCATCGTCGTAAACGCGGAGTTCGAGCACTCCGCCGGGGAACTCGCACAGCCTGGTGCGCGTGGTCATCGGTCACCCCTGTCCGCTGGTAGTCGTGTGCGACAGCACAGCCGATGCCGGAAACTTCGGAAAGTGAAAATAGGGAATCCGAATAACTCTCCCGAATCCGCAGCGCGGCAACCGATCTACCTGCGACGATTGATCCGATACGGGACCACGGGGTGATCCGGAACGGGACTGACATGATGGAAGGCGACAGCAGCATCACCCGACGCCAGCTGGGCAGGTATCTCAGGGACGCGCGGGAATCGGTGGGGATGACACTCGAGGACGCGGCAAAGCTCATGGAGTGGGGCAAGAGCAGTTTGCAGCGCATCGAGAAGGGGATGAACCAGAAGATCCGGATACGCGATCTCGACGGGTTGATCGAGATCTATGCGATTGACGACGACCGCGCGGCCGGGCTGCGGGGCCTCGCACAGCAAGCAGCCGGGAAGAGCTGGTGGCACGAGTTCGGGGGGCTCATCCCCACGAACTTCAACGTATACATGGGGCTCGAATCAGCCGCACAGACTATGTCGAGCTATCAGCCAGATCTCGTGCCGGGGCTACTTCAGACCACCGATTACGCACACGTCGTGGCACGGAACGCGTACCCGAACGATACTGAGCACGACATCGCGGGCCGCGTCCGATTGAAGATGGGACGGCAACGAAAGATCACCCGACGCACGAAGCCCGCCGTGCTGCACGTCGTGCTGGCGGAAACCGTGCTGCGCCGCGTAATCGGCGGACCTGCGGTCATGGCTGCTCAGCTGCGCCATATCGCTGACGCGAGTACCCGTCCGAACATCACCGTTCGGCTGTTGCCGCTGTCGGCAGGTTGCCCTACCGGCGAGCAGATCGGCCCCTTCATCATCATGGAATTCGGCACAGACAGTCGTGGCGCGCCGGAGGAACCGACAATCGTCTATTCCGAAGGCTTTACCAGCGACATGTACAGCGAGAAGCTGAGTATCGTTGAGCGATACACGTACGCGTGGCAGAGCCTCCAGCGCGCGTCGCTTGATGAGGACCTCACCAGATCGCTGTTGCGGGACAAAGCAAGGGAGTACGAGCGTGAACGATGATCTGTCCCAAGCCAAATGGTTCAAGAGCAGCCGCAGCGGAGGCGGCAAGGAGTGCGTCGAGGTCGCCTTCTTCGGTGAGAGCGCGGTCGGTGTCCGCGATTCCAAGAACCCTTCCGGCCCCGCGCTGATCTTCGCGGCGGCCGAGTGGGATGCCTTCACCGCGGGCGTCACCGCAGGCGAGTTCAACCGATCGAGGTAGCGGCGCTCGACCTCTCGCCGACGCAGGGTCAGTCGATACTGCCCGGAGGTGCCACCCATACGTGCGGCTGCCGGGTGACGGTGGCGATGCGCTCGAAGTCGGAGTCGTAGTGCACGAGCACAGCACCGTGGAATTCAGCGACAGCGGCCGTCAGGAGATCGACGACCCCGGCTGCACGATGCAGCCCGTGCCGGGCCATCAACAGCTGTACCTCACGCGCGCGGTCCGCGACGGACTCGTTGATCGGCAGATTGATATAGCCGGCGCGGCGGGCATGCGCGACCTTCTGCACCTCGGCCAAGTTCCGGCCGGAGTATCCGGCCTCCAGGTCTACCGTCGCACACGTTGCGGCGGCCCGGTCCACGATGAGTCCGGAAATCACCTTCCGGACGACATCGTGCCGACTCCGGGCGGCCGCCGAGGTATCGATCAGATGCAGTCGCAGCGGCGCGGTCTCGCTCAACGGCGAGCTTGGCGCATGATTTCAGGATCCCCGATGTCGGAGCCGACCCCCAGACCGAAGGGGTCGTTGATCACCTGCTCGATGCGCCGCCTACGCTCCTGCTATTCGTTGCCGAGGCCCATCCGGATTGGCCGTTCTCCCCATCCCATGAGGTAGACGGCGACGATGTGTTCGAGTTGGCGGATACCGCCAGCGGTACCGGTGGGCGCGTCCCTACGCGCACCGGCGTAGCGATCGAAGAGGATGCCTTCGAGCACGGCGAGGAAGTCGGCGGCGTCGGACTCGGGAGCGCGGGAGCCGAAGGCGGCGAACAGCTCTCGCGCCTCACCGAGGGAGAACAGGGAGTTGGTCAACCGGCGACGCAGTTCCGAGTCGCCCAGGAGATCCACGAGCAGTGCGTGTCGCGCGATCAGGTGGTGGCGGCGGTGAGCCAATAGGTCATCGAGCCAGCGCGCTATGTCACGAGCAATGTGCGACGGGGTGAGCTGAGCGTTCAGGTCCCGCCGCATCGCGGCGAAATCGTCGCGGGAGCGGGCGTGGATGCGGTCGACAATGGCCTCGATGAGCGCGCGTTTGGTGCGGAAGTAGTAGGACGTGGAGCCTGCGGGCAGGGTCAGGGCGTTGTCCAGGGCGCGGTGGGTCAGGGCTCGCAGGCCCTGGGTGGCGATGAGGTCTATGGCGGTGTCGACGATGCGGGTGCGGCGGTCGGGCGGTGTGGACATGGTCACCTTTCCTCGCGGGCCCTCCCACGAGCCTCTACAAATGTAGAGGACTCTCTACGGGTGTAGAGGCGAGGAGGGTGGGATGAGCGTCGACGCGGTGACCCTGGACGCGGATCAGGCGATAGCGGCGCGGCGGCTGGCAGACCTCGAGGGGCGGCTCGGGCGGCGGTGGCGGCGGGTGCGCGGGGTGTATCTGCACGGGCGGCCGGGGCGGGGGAAGACCATGCTCATGGATCGGTTCTTCGCCGAGGTGCGGTCGGATCGCAAGCGGCGCTTTCATTTCCACGAGTTCTTCGCCCGGCTGCATCGGGCCGTGCACGAGACCGGTTCCATCGGCGGGGCCGTCGACGCGCTGCTGGACGGTGCCGAGCTGGTGTGCTTCGACGAGTTCCACATGCATGATCCGGGTGATGCCACCCTGGTCGCGCGGCTGCTCGATACATTGTTCTCGCGGCGCATCACACTGGTGGTGACCTCGAACTATCCGCCGGAGCGGCTGCTGCCCAATCCGCTGTTCCACCACCTGTTCGTGCCGACCATCGAACGGATTCGCGAGCATCTCGACGTGGTGTCGGTAGACGGCCCCCGGGACTATCGCGCGGCGGGCGGGGCGGGCGGGGGCTTCGCGGGTGGGGCGTACATCGTCGGCGATTGCGGCGTGCGCGGCGGCGTGGCGGTCCCCGTCGGGCATCGCACGCTGCGCGCGCGGCGGGCCGAATCCGGGTCGTTGACCGTCGATTTCGCGGAGCTGTGCGGAATTCCGGTGTCGGCGGCGGACTTCCTGGAACTCGCCGGGAGGTTTCGCCGTTGGACGGTCTGCGAGGTGCCCGCGCTCGGTGCGGTCGATCCGGAATGGGTCATGCGGTTCGTGCATCTGGTCGATGTGCTGTACGACGCCGATCTGGAGCTGTGGGTTTACGCGCGGGTCGCCCGGGGCGAACTGGGGCGCGAGGTGGCCGGGGTGCCGGACCTCGGGCGGGCGCTGAGTCGGCTTAACACCCTTCGATTTCACGCTCGCGACCAGCATTGATCATGTGCGCGAAGCGGGTCTGACGGCCGAGTGAACTCGCCGACCGGACCGACGTTCGGGGTTCATGTCCCGTCCATACCTACGGGGGCTGACGTTGCGGGCGGCTTCTTACGGTGCTTGCAGGAGGCAGCACCGACCGGAGGGGACCCGATGCGAATCCTGAAAAAGGCCCGGGAGTCGATTCCCGAGCCCCTACCCCTCGCAGACCAGCGCGAAGACCGACTGCGGGTGCTGGTCGTCGCCGAATCCTTCCTGCCACAGGTCAACGGTGTCACCAACTCGGTGCGCCGGGTACTCGACCATCTCGCCGCCGAGGGGCACCAGGCCGAACTGCTCGCCCCCACCGGCCCGCGCAGCTACGCCGGATTCCCGGTGCACGTGGCGCGCGGCGCGCGGCTGCCCTTCTATCGCGACTTCCGGATCGGGCTGGAGACGCGTCGCCGCCTGCGCCGCATCATGAAATCCTTCCAGCCCGACGTCGTACACATCGCCTCCCCCGCCACCCTCGGCTATCAGGCCGCGGTGGTCGCCGCCGAACGCGACGTGCCCTCGGTCGCCATCTACCAGACCGATCTGGTGGGCTTCGCGCAGCGCTACGACCTGCCCGGCGGCGTGCGCGCCATGACCGCGCTGACCCGCCGCATCCACCTGCGGGTGGACCGCACCCTGGCCCCGTCCACCGCGAGCCTGCGGCAGCTCAAACTCATGGGTGTGCCCGGCCTGGCGCACTGGCCGCGCGGGGTGGACCTGGAACAGTTCGACCCGTCGCGCCGCTCCCGGGAACTGCGAGAACGATTGGCCCCCAACGGCGAAGCCCTGGTCGGCTACATCGGCCGCCTCGCCCCCGAGAAGGAACTGGAACTGCTCGCGCACCTGCGGCGGCTGCCGAACGTCCGGCTGGTCGTGGTGGGCGGCGGGCCGGAGGAGGCGCGGCTGCGAAAACTGTTGCCGCACGCCACCTTCCTCGGCGTCCTGCACGGCGAGGAACTGGCCACCGCGTACGCCTCCCTCGATGTCTTCGTACACACCGGCCGCCACGAAACCTATTGCCAGGCAGCGCAGGAGGCCCTCGCCTCCGGCGTGCCCGTGGTCGCACCGGCCGCGGGCGGCCCCGTGGACGTGGTCGAGCCCGGCACCGGATTCCTCTATCCCCCAGGCGATGCCGACGCCATGGTCGGCTTCGTCGAGCAGCTCGTGAACGATCCCGCGCTGCGCCACCGGACCGCTGCCGCCGCCCAGCAGAGCGTGCGGAACCGCTCCTGGGCGGCGGTCAACCACCTGCTCGTCAGCTACTACCGCGAGGTCATCGCCGAGCGTCGTGGCGACGAGCGGATCACCAAGGAGGCCTGCTGATGTTGCGCATATCCGTCATCGGCACGGGATATCTCGGCGCGACCCATGCCGCGGGCATGGCCGAACTCGGATTCGATGTCCTGGGCGTCGACAACAATGCCGCCAAGGCGGCCGCGCTGGCGGCCGGGCGGGTGCCCTTCCACGAGCCCGGCCTGCCGGAGCTGCTGAGCAAGCACGTCGATCAGGGGCGACTGAGCTTCGGCACCTCGCTGGCCGAGGCCGCGGGCTTCGCCGACGTGCACTTCCTGTGTGTCGGAACCCCCGAAAGCCCCACCGGCGCGGCGGATCTGTCGCAGCTGTACGCGGCGATCGAGGCACTGGTGCCGCAGCTGACCCGCAACTGCCTGATCGTCGGCAAGTCCACGGTCCCCGTGGGTACCGCCGAGGCCCTCGCCGCGCGCATCGACGAGCTCGCACCGCGCGGCATCGCCGTGGAACTGGCTTGGAATCCGGAATTCCTGCGCGAGGGCCACGCCGTATACGACACCCTGCACCCGAATCGCCTGGTCTTCGGCGTCACCACGCCGGATGCGGAATGGGCGCTGCGGCAGGTGTACGCCGCCGCCATCGCCGAGGGCGCGCCGGTGGTGGTCACCAATCTGCCGACCGCCGAACTGGTCAAGGTGTCGGCCAATGCCTTTCTCGCCACGAAGATCTCGTTCATCAACGCGATGGCGGAACTGTGCGAGATCACCGGCGCGGATGTGAACCTGCTGGCCGACGCGCTCGGTCACGACGACCGCATCGGCCGCAAGTTCCTGGGCGCGGGCCTGGGGTACGGCGGCGGCTGCCTGCCCAAGGATGTGCGCGCGCTCATCGCCCGCGCCGGTGAACTGGGCGTGCCGGAGTCGGTGCGCTTCCTCGACAGCGTCGACGCCATCAACCTGCGCCGCCGCGAGCGCGTGGTGGCCGAGACCCTGGAGGTGCTGGGCGGCGACCGTCCCACCGGCCGGGTGGCCGTGCTGGGCGCGGCGTTCAAACCGCTCTCCGATGATGTGCGCGATTCCCCGGCCCTGGATGTGGCCGTGCGGCTGCACAACGCCGGAATCGAGGTCACCGTCTACGATCCGGAGGCCAACCGGTCCGCCAGCCGGATCGCCCCGCAACTGCGGTACGCGCCGAACGCGACCGCCGCCGTGCTCGGCGCGGATGTGGTGCTGCATCTGACCGAATGGCGCGAGTTCCGCGAACTCGATCCGGCGCTGCTGAGTTCGGTGGCGCGCCGCCGGGTGCTCATCGACGCCCGCAACACCCTGGATCCCGAGCCCTGGTTGACCGCCGGGTGGGACTTCCGGGCGCTGGGCCGACTGGTGGAGCGGCGGGCGGATGCCGGGCACGTGGATCCGCTGCTGGAATCGGCCTGAGCGGGGGCCGTGACGGCCGCCGTCAAGCGACTTCGGTGGGTCCGGTGACTGTTCGGACTTCGAGATAACCCGTTTCAGATCGGCGCTCGGATCCCACAGGCATTGTGCGAGTTCACAGGCGAATCCGCACTGATCTGGGGACTTCGCGAAAGCCGGTGACCTATGCGGTGATCGCGGGTAATCCGTGTTCGCCATTTCCCGCCCGACGGACCGCTTGGCATGTAACTATGACCCTGTTTTGTGCAGGACTCAGGTTGGCTGGGGGTGCTCGTGACCGGGGTGCGAGCGGTGGCATCGCGCGCGATCGGACTGATCGCGCTCCTGGTGCTGGCCGTGCTCGCCCTGCGCGGCTACATCCCCGGCACCGGCGGGCCGCGCGCACCGCACACACCCCCCGTGGTGGCGGTGGCCCTCATGCCGGTCCTGCTGCTGGTCTCGGTGGTGATCCTGCTGGCGGGCGTCATCAACAGCCAGCATCGACTGCCGCTGGCCATGCCGGAACCCGATCGAGACGCCGGCGGCGAACACTGGCGGCTGAGCCGCCTCGGACTGCTGATCCTGATCGGACTGGCCGCCCTCGCCCTACTGCTCACCGCGATGGTCTCGGTACTCCTGGTCGGCCCCGCACGTGACGAACCGACGGAGAACCGCACGGCCCCGACCGCCTCGGACACCGCCACCGCGGTACCGGATACCACGCCCCCCGACTCCGTCACCGCACCCCGGCTCTCCGGCACCGCGCTCATGCTGGTGGGGGCCGGAGCGGTAGCGCTGGTGGCGGTGGCCATGGTCGGTCTGGTGGTGGTCGCGGTGAGCTCGAGACGCAGACCGATGGCGCACACCACGCCGCCCACACCGGAGTCGGCCCGCGAAATGGTCTCGCTGGCCAAAGTGGCCGAGATGGGTCTGGCGGCCATGATCGCGCCCGGCCAGGATCCGCGCACCGCCATCATCGCCTGCTACGTGGCCATGGAACGGGGTTTGGCGCAGGCGCGCGAGGTGGCCCCGCTGGTCTCGGACACCCCGTCCGAGGTGTTGGCGCGGGCCTTCGAACGCGGTGTGCTGCACGACGCGTCCGCGCGGGAGCTGGTGGCGCTGTTCGAGGAGGCCCGGTTCAGCCCGCATTCCATGTTGGAGTGGCAGCGGATGCGGGCCGAGCAGCTGCTGCGTATCGTATTGCAGGATCTGCAGGGGCAAAAAGTATGAAATTTATTGCTGCACAACAGGTCTGGTTGGGGGTCCGGACATGAACCGCACCGCCGTCGTCGTCGGGGCGCTGCTGCTGGTGGCCCTGTTCGAAGTGCTGGCCTTCGGCAATCAGCGGGAAACCCTGCTGATCGCCGCCGCGATTCCGGTGGCCGGGGCGTTGGCGCTGCTCATCTGGTCGCTGGTGGAGCGGGCCCGCCGCGTCGAACGGGACGACCTGGCCGACAACGAGGTCGACAACGGCCCGGCCGAGATGCTGCGCCGCTGGCAGGCGCGGGCGCAGATGCTGGCCGAACGCTCGGAAGGCACCCGCGCCGACTGGGACCGCCACCTGCGACCGCTGCTGGCCAAGGAATTCGAACTCTCCAGCGGCCACCGCAACACCAAGAACCGGCGGGCCGCCGAAGCGGCCGGGGTGCTGCAGTTCGGTCCGGAACTGTGGCGCTGGGTGGACCCGGCCAACTCCGCACTGCGCGACCAGACCACCCGCGCACCGGGCCGCGCGGCGCTGGACGAGATCCTGCGCCGCCTCCAGAACATGTGACACCCGAGATGCGAGAAGAACTATGACCTCACCGATGGACATCACCATCAAGCGCACCGACGCGGTGCTGCGGGAACTGTCCCGGGTGGTGGTCGGCAAGCGCGAAGAACTGCAGCTGATCATGATCGCGGTGCTGTCCGGCGGGCACGTGCTCATCGAGGATCTGCCCGGCCTGGGCAAGACCCTCATCGCGCGCTCCTTCGCCGCCGCGCTGGGCCTGAACTTCACCCGCGTGCAGTTCACCCCCGACCTGCTGCCCGCCGACCTCATCGGCTCCACCATCTACGACATGCATTCGGGCCGTTTCAGTTTCCGCCGCGGACCGGTGTTCACCAATATGCTGCTCGCCGACGAGGTGAACCGCACCCCACCCAAGACCCAGGCCGCGCTGCTGGAGGCCATGGCCGAGGGGCAGGTCTCCATCGACGGTGAAACCTTCCCGCTGCCACAACCTTTCGTCGTCATGGCCACCGACAACCCGATCGAGTACGAGGGCACCTATCCGCTGCCCGAGGCACAACTCGACCGTTTCGCCATGCAGCTGCGCCTGGGGTACCTGTCCGAACAGGACGAGACGCAGATGATCCGGCGGCGGCTCGAACGCGGCTCCGCCCCGCCCCAGGTCGGTCAGGTGGTGGATGCCGAGGGACTGTTGGAGATGCGGCATTCCGTCGAGTTCGTGAGCGTGCACCCCGACGTGGTCGGCTACGTGGTGTCGCTGGCGTCGGCCACCCGCGGCCATCCGCAGGTGGAGGTGGGCGCGAGTCCACGCGCGGAATTGGACCTGGTGCAGATGTCGCGGGCGCGGGCGCTGCTCAACGGCCGCGACTTCGTGGTCCCCGAAGATGTGAAGGCCCTCGCCATTCCGGCCATGGCCCACCGCATCACGCTGCGACCAGAGATGTGGGTGCGCCGCATCCGAGGCGAGGACGTGATCGCCGAACTGCTGCGACGGCTGCCGGTGCCGCGCGCCACCACGACATGAGACACCGCGACACCAGCACCGCCACCGAGGCCGAATTGCGGTGGCGGCCCGCGCCGCTGGTGTACATGCTGGCCGCGGCCTCCGCGCCCGCGCTGGTGCTCGCGATCGTGCTGGGCAAATGGCAGCTGGTGGTGTTCGCCGCACCCCTGCTCGGCGTGCTGGCGACCGCGCCACTGCAACAGTCACGCACCCGCATCCAGGTGGACGGGGCCGGAATCCTGCGCTGCTTCGAAACCGAGGAAGTGACCCTGGCGGTCGCGACATTCGTGGAGTCCGGGCACGCGCTGCTGCGGCTGCATCCGGAGCCGATTCCGGGCATGGAGATGCGCGTGGAGGAGTCGATCGACTCCGGAAACGTGCCCGCCGGACTGCGTTTGGCGCTGTCGTCGCCGCGTTGGGGGCGGTTTCCGGTGCCCATCCGGGTGTCTGCGCTGAGCCCGGCCGGGTTGGCGGTGGCGTCGGTGCGGCTGCCCGCCGGGGAGGTCTTCGTGTACCCCATCGCCGACCCGCAGCGCATGCGGTTGCCCCGCACCGAATTACCCGAACGCATCGGCACCCATCTCACCCGGCGGCACGGGCCGGGCGTGGAATTCGCCGATGTGCGCGCGTACGCGCCGGGTGATCAGCTGCGCACGGTGAACTGGCCGGTGAGCGCGCGGCGCGGACGACTGTTCGTCACCGAGCGCTTCACCAACCGGGCCGCGGATGTGGTTGTGCTGGTGGACACCTCACTGCAAGCGCCCGGCCCGGCATCGGATTCGCTGGAGCTGTCCGTGCGCGGCGCGGCACAGGTGGCGCAGTCGGCGCTGCAGGCCGGTGACCGCACCGCCGTGGTCTGCCTCGGCAAGTCGCCGCGCTGGCTGCGACCCGATATCGGCCGCCGCCAGTTCTACCGCATCGTCGACGCGGTACTCGACGTCGGCGAGGAGCACATCCCCACCTCCGGCACCCTCGCCCCGCACACCGCCGTGCCGATCGGCGCGATCGTGGTGGCCTTCTCCACCCTGCTGGACACCCAATTCGCCTTGGCGCTCATCGATCTGCGCAAACGCGGGCACGTCGTGGTCGTGGTGGACGTGCTGCGCGGCGCACCCTTCGCCGACGGCCTCGATCACACGCTGGCCCGCATGTGGCAGTTGGAACGCGCCTCCATGTACCGCGATATGGGCACGGTCGGCGTCGACATCGTCGCCTGGCCCGAAGGCACCCGCCTCGACCAGGTCATGCGCCTCATCCCCGAACACCGCCGAACGGTCCGGGTGCGCCGATGACCAGATTCCTCGCCGTCCTGTCCGGCCTGCTCCTCACCACCGCCGTCGGCCTCCTCGAACCCTGGACGGCCCTACCGGTTCTCGCCCTCGTCGTCGCGGGTTGGCGCTGGCGCGTGCTCGCCGTCGCCGCCGTCCTGGCCGCCCTCGCCGTCGTCGCCTGGCTCGACACCGGCGCGGTCGAAGCCGGAGCCATCGGCCTGGTGGCCACCACCTACCTGCTCAACACCGCCACCGTCTCCGCCCCCGTCGGAGTAGTCCCCACCACCATCCCCTCGGTGGCCGGCGCCATCGTCTTCACCCTCGCCGCCGGAGCCGCCGCCCTGCTCCCGGTCCACCTGGCCTGGGCCCCCATCGCCGCACCGGTGGTGGTGATCCTCCTCTACGCCTGGCTCATCCAGGGGCTGGCCGATCGCCGCCCGGCGGACGGGTGACGCGTGTGGCGTCAGTCGGCGAGATCGGCAAGCGCCGCTGCCACATGCAGGTTGTCGACGCTGTGCAAGGCGCTGACAGCGGGCGGCAGTGCATTCACGCTGCGGCAGGCCGACAGCAGCCGGATGTGCACCGCCCAGGTCAGCAGGGGCGGCTCGGAGAGCAGCGGCAGCAGCGGTTCGACATTGCCGCTCAGCAGTGACACCGCCTCGGCGCGGATACTCTCCCGAAGATCGTTGCGCGCCAACTCGATCAAGCGGTCGTCGAGCGCTCCGGGTGGAGTGTGGGCCGCGCAGGTGGCCAGCGCCTCGATCCCGTGGGTGCTCGCGACCGCACCGGAGGCGACCAGATCCCACGTGAACGCTGCGATTTCCGGTGATGGCGGCACGAACCGAAGGTGGTAGACAGCCGCTTTGCGGACGGTCAGCCGCGGATCGTGGGCCAGCGTGAGCAGGGCGTCCACTTCGTGCCAGCTCGACAGGGCTGGGCAGCACAGTTCCCGCACCTCCGGGTCCGGATGAGCGGACAGGAACGCGGCCAAGCCGGGGCGGTCGGCGGCGGGCACCGTGCTCCAGTCGTAGTCGCACAGTGCGGTCAGCTTCGCCGTCCACGGGCCGTCGAGATCGGAGTACACGGACACGAACTCCGCTGCGGCCGGGACGGGTGGCTCGAGGCGAGCTCGCGGTGGCGTGGAAACCGGCGCGGTGTCGCGTTCGAACTCGCCGAGCAGGTCGGCGATCGGCGCGAGCCAGCGCCCGATACGCGATCGCGCATCCGCGAAGTCATCGAGCAGGTCCGCCCGGGCATCCCGCGCCGCCGCCCGTGCGTCGTCCCCTCGGGCGATCTCGTGCAGCAGCCGTAGCGTGACTCGGCTGGGGTAATAGCGCAGGGTGTCGATCGCGGCGACGGCGACGCCGGTGTCCCCGTCACCCGCGGCCCGGTGTAGCGACGGTTCGGCCACCACCGGTTCGTCCCAGCCCAGGACGTACGCCGCGGTTTCCCGCACTCCGGGGTCTCGGTGCCCCAGCTCCGCGATTTTGTACCGCTGCCAGCGCGGTTCCTCGAAACCGAACGCGATTCCGGCCAATGCGTCCCGATACAGCCGATGGGACGGATCGCGCACGACCGGCTCGATCAGGTCGGCCTCACCGCGGGTCGCCTGCCGCAGCACACACGCACGGACCACGTCGTCCCCGGCCTCCCACCAGGCACGCAACCTCGCCCCCTCCGGGCACATCGCCGCATCCTCGAGCACCTGCAATGCGGCCCGCCGGATCTCGACCGGCCGAGTGAGGTCCCGCCCGATCTCGGCCAGCGATGCGACAGCACGCGGGTCACCCAGTCGCCCGAGCGTGTCGACGATCCCCTCCCGCTCCACCGCACCGGAGTCACTCAGTCTCCGAATCAACTCGAAGGTCGCCGACCGATCCCGCTGCTCCGCAATCCGCTCCAACTCCGCTGACACCGACATCGATCCATCTTCACCGAGCCGCCTCGGAACCACCGAGATTCACCGCCCTTGGCGTCAGCCGTATCGCTCGACGAGTGCGCTGCCGATCAAGGCCAGACGGTCTCGCACGCTCGGGGGGCCGGTCACAGCGACCCATTCGACCAGTCCGGCAAGCTCACCGGCGAGCACATACTCGTTCGAGCCGCGGATCACGACCTCGATGCGGCCGTCGGGCGTGGGACCTCCCACGTCGAGCCGACCGCCGAACGCCCTCCGGAGTATGTCGACTCCGTGGGGCTCGCATACCGCCTGGATCGCGAGGGGTGTTCGCTCGCGGTCGACCTCGTCCGCGATCTCGCGCCAGCTCTGGGCGAGATCGAAGTCCTCGGGTCGGTGCGCGAGGTCATCGGCCGGGTCGGCGGATGACACTCGGTCGATCCGGAAGGTTCGCCGACCGGTCTCGGTGTCGGCGACGAGATACCAGGCCGTGCCCTTGGTGACGACGCCCAGCGGGTGGACGGTGCGCTCGGATTCCGCGCCGGTGCTGTCGACGTAGCCGAGCCGCACCTGGACGCCGCGGATCACCGCGTCTTGGAGTTCGTCGAGGAAGGGCGGTGGTCGGTGCTCGATACGACTCGAGCCCCAGGGCTGCGGGTCCACGACCGATGACGATGCCGCCGCCTCGGCCTGCGCCCGGAAGGGCTCGGGCAGGGCATGGACGAGCTTGCGCAGGGCCGCTTTCACCGCCGGTGTCGCGGCCGAGGCCGGCCCGGCGACCAGGAACAGCGCGCGGGCCTCGCTCGCGGTCAAACCGGACAGATCGGTGCGGGCGCCGCCCACGAGACGCCAGCCGCCGCCTCGACCCTGCAGCGAGTACACGGGCACCCCGGCCATGGCCAGGGCGTCGAGATCGCGGCGGGCGGTGCGCTCGGAGACCTCCAGCTCGCGGGCGACCTCCGCCGCCGTCACCTGCTTGCGCTGTTGCAGCAGCAGGAGGACGGCCACCAGTCGGTCTACTCGCACACGAACAAGAATTTCACAGAAACCGGTCATAGGATGACCGGTTTAGCTCCGCAAGATGGCTACATGGTCAAGCCAACCGATTTTCCCGAGCCCACCCTCATTCCGGTCAACGGTGTGGAACTCGAAGTCTTCGAAGTAGGCCGAGAGAACGCCGGAAGACCCATAGTGCTCTGCCACGGCTGGCCCGAGCATGCCTTCTCCTGGCGACACCAGCTGCCCGCCCTCGCCGCCGCGGGCTATCACGTCATCGTCCCGAACCAGCGGGGCTACGGACATTCGTCCTGCCCGACCGAAGTGACGGACTACGACATCGAACACTTGTCGGGTGATCTCGTCGCACTTCTCGATCACTACGGATACGACGACGCCACCTTCGTCGGCCACGATTGGGGTGCGATGGTCGTGTGGGGGCTGACCTTGTTGCATCCACACCGGGTGAACGGAGTGATCAATCTGAGCCTGCCTTACCAGGAGCGCGGAGAAAAGCCCTGGATCGAGCGCATGGAGGAAGTCCTGGGCGGCGACTTCTATTTCGTTCACTTCAACCGACAGCCAGGTGTCGCGGACGCCGTACTGAACGAGAATACGTTCCGCTTCCTGCGCAACCTGTACCGAAAGAACGAACCACTCGCAGCACCGGAACCAGGAATGCTGATGATCAATCTCGCCCACGCGGAGACGGTGCAGGGCGATCCCCTGCTGAGCGACGGCGAACTGGCGGTCTTCGTCTCCGCCTTCGAGACCTCAGGCTTCACGGGCAGCATCAATTGGTACAGAAACCTAGACCGCAACTGGCACCTCTTGGCCGATGCGAACCCGATCATCCGGCAACCCACGCTCATGATCTACGGCGACCGTGATCGGGTCCAGCAGTCGGAGAATCTGTCGGAGTTCGTCCCCAATGTGGAAGTGGTCAACCTGGACTGCGGTCATTGGATCCAGCAAGAGAAACCGGAAGAAACGAACCGGGCGATCGTGAAGTGGCTGACCGATGTCACCGGCACCACCCCAGGTCTACCCCGCCCGCGATAATCCACTCCACCGGGGCAAACCCAATCGGGTGCACTGGCCCACGGGTCGTACTCCGTTTCGTACAGATCATCCGATTCGTCGCAGCCGCCTGGCGACATCGGTGAATCCGTCAACAGTGCTCACAGGATGGCTGTGGCCGCCGCTGCCCCGTTGAATGCAGGATTGGCCACTCGACGTCGCGGCAGTAGCCCAGACCACCACACCTTCTCCGCCGGGTGCGGCGTGTCGGACCTCTGATTCGGACCGGCGAGGCGTTGTGGATCGCTATCTTCGACACGTGGCTGAGACGCTGAACGGCGACGGTAGCGATCGGAAAGCCGTGCTGCGGTCACAACAGAGCCTGATCGTGCTAGCGGTCATGGTCGCCGTAGTGGGCGCGGTTGTTGGTACTTCCGCAGCAGTTGGGTCCGCGATGATCGCGTTCGCGGTGCCGGGCATCCTGGGAGGAGGCGGCGGACTCCTGATCTGCCGCGCTGTGGGCACGCGCGGTAATGCCGCGATCCGAGTTGCGTACTCCGTACTGCTGGTCATCGGATTGCTGGCACTAACAGCGTTTTTCAGCGTAAGAGCCGGCCGCACCGGGCCGGACATCGGTCTCGGCGGTGTGCTGATGTTGGGCTTGTTGACAGGGTTGCCCGGTGCTTTCGGTACCGGGGCAATCATCTGGACTCGACGACGTGGCCGGATCGCCCGGTGACCAGGGTTCTGAGCTGCACGATGATCGCCGAGCTGATTCCGGAGTTCATCGCAGGTTTACGGATGCGAGAAGTCCCACCCGCCCCCGACCAGATGTGGGACGCAAAACACTGCACCTGGTCCGATGCCGAGGGCCTGCGCGAGCGCAGCATCGGTCAGGAGCTTCGCGCGACATCTGCCGGTGATCTGGCCCCGATGCGGTCCGGAGAAATCTACACCGGTGATACACCGCCGTATCGAGCGCTCGATTCACCGAGGGTCGTTACCCCCCGACGAAGTCGTCGGGCAGGATCTGAAATGTCGCGTATCGGCGCAATGGCCTGATCACGCGAAAGTCCCTGCGATCCAAGGTCAGAATCTGATCGGTGTCGAAGTGGTCGGCCAGCACCACGCAGGTCGCGTCGACGATATCGAGGTTGAGGTCGTGGTACGCAGCGCGGACCTCCAGAGCCGTATGCAGTTGTGCGGCACCGATTTCCCCGAGCACGATGCGGGTGGCGGCGATTCGATCGGCCAGCTTGCCCAAGACCGCGTCGGCGACCTTGCGACCGGCGCGAACGCTCGCCACGTGATGCACCTCGGTCAGCGCGAGCGGGCTCACCACCAGCGCACTCGCGGCGTCCGCCGCCCGCCGTACCGCGAAATGCTCCGGGTCGGAGCGGTTGAACAACGCCAGCAGACCCGAGGTATCGGCGACGACGATCATGCGGGCCGATTCATCGCATCATGGATGTCGTCCTTGCCGATCGGACCACCCATGTCGAACGTATCCTCGTCGCCGACCAGCGGTTCCGCCCATCGACGATGCCGCATGAGGTACTCCCGGACCGCATCCCTGGTGATCTCGTGCTTGGAGCGCCCCTCGGACTCGGCTTGCGCTTCGAGCGCAGCCTCTTCATCGGAGGGAAAACGCATGGTCCACGCCATACCCAGAAAGATACCATCTGTGATACCAGGCCTCTGTGGAAATACGCGTCGGCGGCACAGGCAACATCTCGGCCCGCATACGGCCGCACGGCTGCTGCACACATGGCCGCTGCGTCACCGCGCATCTGGCCGTTGTCGGACAACCGTGTGTCAACCAGCCGGTGCGTCGGGGAAGGCGGTTGCGTCCCCCGACGCGCGGGTGCGCCCGGAGCGATCAGTTGGTGCTGAGGATCAGGCCCGAGGTGGGGACGCCGGTGCCGGCGGTGACGATGATATTCTCCAGGCCGTCGACCTGATTCACGGAGGTGCCGCGGATTTGGCGGACGCCCTCGGCGATGCCGTTCATGCCGTGGATGTAGGCCTCGCCGAGTTGACCGCCGTGGGTGTTGAGGGGGAGGCGGCCGCCTAGTTCTATGGCTCCGTCGGCGATGAAGTCCTTGGCTTCGCCGCGGGGGCAGAAGCCGAGTTCTTCGAGTTGCATGAGGACGAAGGGGGTGAAGTGGTCGTAGAGGATGGCGGCTTGCATGTCGGCGGGGGTGAGGCCGCTCTGGGACCAGAGTTGGTCGCCTACCAGGCCCATTTCGGGGAGGCCGGTGAGAGCGTCGCGGTAGTAGCTGGTCATGACGTACTGGTCGGCGCCGGAACCCTGTGCGGCGCCGAGGATTACGGCGGGCTTGTTGGGGAGGTCGCGGGCGCGGTCGGTGCTGGTGACGACCAGGGCTACGCCGCCGTCGGTTTCCTGGCAGCAGTCCAGCAGGTGCAGGGGTTCGGCGATCCAGCGGGAGGACTGGTGATCCTCCAGGGTGATCGGCTTGCCGTAGAAGTGGGCGGCGGGGTTGACCGCCGCGTGTTTGCGGTCGGCGACGGCGACGCGGCCGAAGTCCGCGCTGGTCGCGCCATAGACGTGCATATAGCGGCGGGCCACCATCGCCACCTGGGCGGCGGGGGTGCCGAGACCGTGGGTGTAGGAGAAGGCGTTGTCCACGCCCGAGGAGGACGGGTTGCCGGTGGCGAGGTGAGTGGCGAACTGGCCGAAGCGATTTCCGGAGCGCTCGTTGAAGGCGCGGTAGGCCACCACCACATCCGCGACGCCGGTCGCCACCGCCATGGCGGCCTGCTGCACGGTGGCCGCGGCCGCACCGCCGCCGAAGGGGATGTTGCTGAAGAACTTCAAGCTCGGAATCCCGGCCGCACGGGCCACGGCGGCCTGGGTGTTGGTGTCCATGGTGAAGGTGGTCAGGCCGTCCACGTCCGCCGGGGTCAGTCCGGCGTCCGCGAGCGCGGCGGTGACCGCCTCCGCGGCCAAGCGCAGTTCGCTGCGTCCGGAATCCTTGGAGAAATCCGTCGCGCCGATGCCGACGATGGCCGCGCGGCCGCTCAGTCCACCGGTCGCCCGACCGCCGCTCACTGTGGTCACTTGGCTGCCTCCTGTAGCGAGATGACGGTCTTGGCCGTGATGTGGTCGCCGAGGCTGTCGCGGCCGACGACCTCGATGGTGATCTCATCGCCCTCGACCGCGGTGACGGTGCCGGTCAGCGTCAGGGTGTCGTTCGCGTAGAGCGGCACGCCCAGACGCAGCGCGATGGACTTCACGATGGCGCGCGGTCCGGCCCAATCGGTGACGAAGCGCTGCACCAGCCCGGTATCGGTGAGGATATTGACGAAGATGTCCTTCGAACCGCGCTCGACCGCCTTGTCGCGATCGTGGTGCACATCCTGGAAATCCCGGGTGGCCAGCGCCGAACTGATCACGAAGGTCGGGTCGGCGTGAATAACCAACTCGGGCAGTGTCGTTCCCACCCGCACGGTGGCGGGCTCAACGGCGGAGGTCATTTCACAGCCTTCCAGTACGGCACGGTGTTGTCATCGTCGAGCGCCTCGAAGCCGACCTCGACCGGCAGCCCCACCTCGACCTCGGCGGGCTCGACACCGCGCAGCTCACCCAGCATTCGCACCCCCTCCGCCAGCTCGACCAACGCCACCACATACGGCAGCGCGCGGCCGGGCACCTTCGGCGCGTGATGCACGACGAAGCTGAACACGGTGCCGCGCCCGGACGCCACCACATAGTCGGTCTGCTCCGACTTGTCCTTCCAGAGCGCCGGAACCGGCGGATGCTGGAGGACGCCGTCGGGCCGCCGCTGGATGCGCAGCTCGCCGAGCTTGGTTCCCTCCCAGAAGAATTCGGTGTCCTTGGAGACGGTGGGGCGGACACGCTTGGAGAGATCCTCGGCGGGAGCGGGTTTCGCCGCTCCCGGCGCGAATTTCAGAATCCGGAACAGCATTTCGGTGACCAGTTCGTCGCCCACGTACCAGCTGGTGCGATAGGTGGCGAACCACCCCTCCCCCAGTCCGGTGCGCTTGGGCCCCGCCAGCGAATCCAGGGAGCTGCGCACGTTCACCTGTTCGCCGACCCGCAGGTACCGGTGGTAGATCTGCTCGCAGTTGGTGCCGACCACCGAGGTGTAACCGGCCGCGTCCAGCAGGTCGTTGGTGGCGTTCATGGGATCGTCGGCGGGGCGAACGCCGTTCAGGCCCAACATGGTCCACACCTGCGCCATGGCGGGCGGCGCGACCACGTCGGGATGCCCGGCCTCCCGCGCCGCCGCCACGTCCACGTAGATCGGGTTGGTGTCGCCGATGGCCTCCACCCAGTTGTTGATCATCGGCTGGTTGACCGGATCGCGGGCCAGGCGCGGCGCGGACTGCCCCGCCGCCTTGATCTTCTCGGCGGCCGCGACGATATCGTCGGCCGTGAAGCTCTGTGACACAGGGGAACTCCTATCGGGGGACGCGAGGCAGCCGCAGGCCCATCTGGGCCATCGGACACAGCGCGCATGACTTCGAGGCGACCGCAACGGCTCCGGACACCATCGACTCCTACCGGGGGACGCGGGGCAGCCGCAGGCCCATCTGGGCGATCAGCTCACGCATGACTTCGTTCACGCCGCCGCCGAAGGTCACCACCAGGTTCTGCTTGGTGCGCCGGTCCAGCCAGGTCAGCAGTTCGGCGGTGGCCGGGTCGGCGGGGTCGCCGAAGCGGCCCACGATCTCCTCGGCCAGACGGCCCGCCTCCTGGAGCGCCTCGGTGGAGTACACCTTGGTGGCGGAGGCGTCGGCGATGACATCGCGCGGGTCGGCGTCGGAGCGCTCCATATTGGACGCCACCTGCCAGTTCAGCAGTTCGTTCAGCCGCACCATGGCGTGCAGGCGGCCCAGCGACCGCCGCACGTCGGCCTCGCCGAGCACGCCACGCACTCGCGCCCACTCCCGCACCCGGTCGTAGAGCTGTTCGATCTTGCCGGACGGGCCCAGGCTCACCCGCTCGTGATTGAGCTGGGTGGTGATGAGCTTCCAGCCGCCGTTCTCCTCGCCGACGGTCATGGCCGCCGGCACGCGCACATTGTCGAAGTAGGTGGCGTTGGTGTGGTGCGCGCCGTCGCAGGTGATGATGGGCGTCCACGAGTAGCCGGGGTCCTTGGTATCCACGATCAGGATCGTGATGCCGCGGTGGCGGGACTCCACCGTGCCGGTGCGCGCCGCCAGCCAGATGTAGTCGGCCTCGTGCGCACCGGTGGTGAAGATCTTCTGCCCGTTGACGATCCAGTCGCCGTCGGCATCGCGCACCGCGCTGGTGCGCAGCGCGGCGAGGTCGGTGCCCGCCTCCGGCTCCGAGTAGCCGATGGCGAAATGAATGTCACCGGAGAGGATTCCGGGCAGGAACGTGCGCTTCTGCTCCTCGGTGCCGAAGGTTTGCAGTGCCGGGCCGACGGTCAACAGGGTGACCAGCGGCACCGGCACGTCCGCGCGCACGGCTTCGTTGTAGAAGATCTGCTGTTCCAGCGGCCCGAAGCCCTGGCCGCCGAACTCCTTCGGCCAGCCCACACCGAGCCAGCCGTCGGAGCCCATTCGACGCACCACCGCGCGGTAGGCGTCGCCGTGCCGGTTCACCAGCATCTCGGCCTCCTCTTCAGGAGTCACGAGACCGGTGAAGTACGAACGTAGATCGTCGCGCAACCGCCGCTGTTCGGCGGTCAGTTCGATGTACATCTGGCTCCCAGTCGGTCCAGCCGGAAGGATTCGCCGCCGAGCCAGCGGGCGATGTCCTTGGCCTGTGAGTAGTAGCGGTGCAGCGGGTGAGTCACATCGACGCCGATGCCGCCGTGCAGGTGATGACACTTCTGCAGGGCCGCGGGCAGTTCCGCGGCCACCGTGTAGGCCAGCACGTCGAGGTCGTCATCGGTACGTTCGTTGTGCTCGGCGGAATCGCTTGGTTGCGCCAACGCCCAGTTCGCCGAGACGGCGGCCGCGTGCAGGGTGCGCGAGACCACGTAGACGTCCGCGATCTGCTGTGCCACCGCCTGGAATTCGGCCAGCGGACGGCCGAACTGCTGGCGGGTGCGCACGTGTTCGGCGGTCAGCGCGATCACCCCTTTGAGCAATCCGTCGGCCACCGATCCGAGGCACGCCAGCGCATAGCGGTGCAGTTCGGCGAGTCCGCCTGGCAGCAGCCGCTCGGCCGGCACCGCTACGTCGTCGAGGACGAGGGTGAACTCCGGTACGCCGTCGGAGGTGGGGTTGGCGGTGCGGGTCAGCCCCGCCGCGTCCCCGTCCACCACCGCGATGCCGTTGTCGGTGGGGATCAGGATCCAGCGCGCGGTGTCGGCGTAGGGCACCGCCACCTTGCGGCCGGAGACACGCACGGTGTTCCCGTCGGAGACCGCGGTGGTCTCCGGCTTCACCGTGAACGGCGCGCCCGGCTCGTTCAGTGCCGCCGTGATGACCGCGCCCTCGGCCACCGCGGGAAACACCTCCTGCGCCAACGCATCCGGCACGCCCGCCGCGACCAGCGGCAGCACGCCGAAGCCCAAGGTGGTCAGCGCGGGCACCTGCACGGCGTCGGTGGCCAGCTCGGTGAGCAGGGCCGACACCTCCAGTAGCCCCATACCGTCGCCACCGTATTCCTCCGGTAGCGCGACAGCCAGTAGCCCGCTGTCGACGAGGGTGGGCCATAACGCGATATCGCGCGCGCTCTCGCGCTCCAGCAAACTTACGACAACCTCGGCGACAGCGTCCTGGCTCTCGTCCCGTGTGAAGTCCAATGCAATGCTCCCGGTTGAGTGTGGCTGGCTACTGCGATTCGCGAGGCAGCCCGAGAATTCGTTCACCGGCAACGGTCAACAGAATCTGCTCGGTTCCGCCCGCAATGGACAAACAACGCGTGAGCAGGAATTCTTTCACCACGTCCGATTCCAGGGCGCCCGGCACGCCCGACAATTCGACAGCGAATTCGGCCACCGCCTGCCGGTGTCGCACACCGACCAGTTTACGAACGCTCGATTGTGGGCCGGGATCGCCGCCGCTGAGCAGTTTGCGTGCCGCCCGAGCTTCCAGCAAAGTCCCAGCGACCGATTCTGAAACAAGTCCGCCCAGGCGATCGGCCACCAATTCCGCACCCGGCCCGGAGGTCGGCACGGCGGCGATGAGCGCCTCCAGTTCCTCGCCGATTCCCTTGCCGCCCATGGCGACCCGCTCGGCCGAGAGGGTGGAGCGGGCGATCTTCCAACCATTGCCCAGCTGTCCGACCAAGCATTCGTCCGGCACGAAGACATCATCGAGGAATACCTCGCTGAACTTCGCCTCGCCGGTGATCTGCACCAGCGGCCGAATTTCCAAGCCCGGACTATTCATTTCCACCAGGAAATAACTGATGCCCTTGTGCTTGGGCGCGGCGGGATCGGTGCGCGCGAGGCAGATTCCCCACGTCGCCTCTTTCGCCAACGACGTCCACACCTTCTGCCCGCGCAGTTTCCAACCGCCGTCGACCCGCTGGGCCACCGTGCGCAATGCCGCCAGATCGGAACCCGCCTCCGGTTCGCTGAACAGCTGACACCACACCACCTCGCCGCGCAGCGTGGGACCGGCGAAGCGTTCGATCTGTTCCGGCGTGCCGTATTGCAGCAGGGTCGGCACGGCCCAGTTGGCGATGGCGATATCGGGCAACTCGATTCCGGCCTTGCGGATCTGCTCCTCGATCAGCGAGCGCAGCACCGGCCCCGCGCCGCGCCCGTACGGCCGCGGCCAATGCGAGGCCAGCAGCCCGGTGTCCGCCAACGCGTTTCGCTGCTCCGCCGGGGGTAGGGCGGCGATGCCGGAGAGCTCGGCGGCCAGCACCGCCGCCTGCTCCGCGTCCAGACCGACGGCCTCCCGAAGCGGTTCGCCCGCCAGCGCGGAATCCGCGCCCAGGTCCAGGCCGACCGTGCGGCGCTGCCCCTGGAGCGTCAACTCCGCGACCCGCGCCCGCCAGCGCGCCGAACCGCCCAGCAGTTGCCGCAGTGCGACGGCCCGCCGCAAATACAGATGCGCGTCGTGCTCCCAGGTGAAACCGATTCCACCCAATACCTGAATACAGTCCTTCGCGGTCTCCACCGCGGCGTCCAGCGCGACCGCCAGTGCGATGCCGGCGGCCAACGGCAGTTCCGAACCTCCGGTATCGACCGCGTCGGCGGCGTCGGCGGCCACCGCGCGAATCTGTTCGGCCCGGCACAGCATCCACGCGCAGATGTGTTTGACCGCTTGGAATTCGCCGATCTTCTTACCGAATTGCTCACGCACCTTGGCATATTCGGTGGCGGTTTCCAGGCACCAGCCGGCGATACCGGCGGCTTCGGCGGCCACCAGCACGGCCGCCAGATCGAGTACATTCTCGCGCGGCGTGAAGATCTTTTCCGGCGCGACGGTGACATTCGCGCAGACGACGCGGGCGAGAGGAGTGCTGTGGTCGAGCGGTTCCAGCGGTTCCACCCGCAAGCCCGCGGTATCGGCGTCGAGCAGGCACCAGCGGGTGCGGTCACCGGTACGCACCGGGACCAGCACGGCCGTACCGGGTGCGGCGCCGATCACAACGTCCCACTCGCCCGTGAGGGTGAGACCCGTTTCACCGGCCGATATCTCGATTTCGCCCCCGAGAGCCACGCCGCACGGCGTATTCTCGTCGAGCGTCTCCCCGGCAACGAGTCCAGCCAATGCCGTGGAGAGAACCGGACCGCCGACAAGATCATGCGCCGCCTGTTCCACCAGTACGGCGAGATCCCCGACCGTTCCGCCCGCACCGCCCGTCGCCTCGGGCACCGCGACCCGGAATATTCCGAGATCGGCGAGGCGCGACCAGTATTCGCGCCAATAGTCCGGCGCGCCGGTCCGCATTGTTGCAATTGGGCGCATCGCGGCGGCCCATCCGCGCATCGACTCCTGGACGGCTTTATGCTCGTCAGTGGTGGCGATGGTCACACTCCATACCGCCTTTCCGGCGTGACTCCCACACCTAGAACATGTTCTAATATTCGAGCCGGGCGTAAGTCAAGACGTCGCCCGGGCGCGGTACGAACTCGTAAGGAAAGGACTTTCAACCGATGGCCAGTCCCTCCCGATCGCAGGCCGCCGAACCGGCTGCCGCCAGCCGCACCGCGCCGGTGACCACGCTCAGTGAGGAGGACCTGAGCTCGGCCGCCCAGCGGGACCGGCGCAAGCGCATCCTCGACGCGACCATGGCGCTGGCCTCCAAGGGCGGCTACGACGCGGTCCAGATGCGCGCGGTCGCCGAACGAGCGGACGTCGCCGTCGGCACGCTGTACCGCTACTTCCCGTCCAAGGTGCACCTGCTGGTCTCCGCGCTGGCGCGGGAATTCGAGCAGTTCGAGAGCAAGCGCAAGCCGCTGCCGGGCGACACCCCGCAGGAGCGCATGCACCTGATGTTGCAGCAGGTGACCCGGGCCATGCAGCGCGATCCGCTGCTCACCGAGGCCATGACGCGCGCCTTCATGTTCGCCGACGCCTCCGCGGCCGCCGAGGTCGACCGGGTCGGCAAGGTGATGGACCGGTTCTTCGCCCGCGCCCTGGCCGAGGACACCCCCACCGACCGTCAGCTGGCCATCGCCCGCGTCATCTCCGATGTGTGGATGTCGAATCTGGTGGCGTGGCTGACCCGGCGCGCCTCGGCGACCGATGTCACCGAACGGCTGGAGCTGACCGTCGACCTGCTCATCGGCGACGGCAAGTAGCCCTGACACGTCCAGCTAATCAATCGCGGCCAGCAACCTCGACCGCGACCCGTCCGGCGTGGCATATCTCACCGTCGCGCCGGACCGCCGCGTTTTCGCAGGTGAAAGCCGCTGCCGCGGAGTGACTCACGAGTAGCCCACCGGTGTTCACAGCGCGCATCCGGGACAGTTCGCCCGAATGTAAACGCCATGTATCACGCCCCCAACATGTGGGCAATCAGCACCCAGTAGAGTTTCTCGCGCCCTGAAATTTCTCCTCCGATCACTAGGTTGGATGCGTGAGCGCACAGGATCTGCCACTGGAACTTCGCCGGGCACTCGCGGCGGTCGCGCGGGTGCCGCGACTGCTGGTCGCATCGGACTACGACGGGACGATCGCGCCGATCGTCTCCGACCCGGCGAAGGCTTATCCCCATCGGGAGTCGGTGAGTGCCCTGCGCGCTCTCGCCGGACTCACCGGCACCACCGCCGCCGTGATCTCGGGCCGTGCGCTCCGTGATCTCGCGGCGCTGTCGCGGCTGCCCGTCGAGGTGCAGCTCATCGGCAGCCACGGCTCGGAGTTCGATGTCGGCTTCGTGCACGCCATCGACAACGACGCCAAACAGTTACTGCAGGAAGTGCAGTCGACCCTGACCCAGATCGCCCAGGACAACCCGGGCGTCACCGTCGAGATCAAACCGGCCAGCGTGGCCCTGCACGTCCGGAACGCGAGCCCGGAAATCGGGCGCCGGGCCCTCGTTCAGGTGCGCCAGGGTCCCGCCAGCTGGGTCGGCATCCAGGTCACCGAGGGTAAAGAGGTCATCGAACTCGCGGTGGTGGAAACCGACAAGGGCGCGGCCCTGGATATCGTCCGGCATCAGCAGGGCGCGTCGGCGGCGGTGTTCATCGGCGACGACGTCACCGACGAGAAGGCGTTCAAACGCCTGTCCGGACCCGATGTCGGCATCAAGGTCGGCGAGGGCGAGAGCCTCGCCAAATACCATGTCGCCAATACCGAGACGGTGTCCAAGGCGCTGGCCTTCCTGCTGGAAGAGCGCCGCACGTGGTTGGCCGGTGCCTCCGCCCCCCGAATCGAAAGGCTGACCATGCTGGCCAGCCCTCGATCCAAGGCCCTGGTCACCCCCGACGGCACCATCACCTGGCTGTGCCACCCCGAGCCGGACTCCGCGGCGGTGTTCGCGCACCTGCTCGGCGGATTCAGCGCCGGACACTTCAGCATTTCGCCGGAGCGCGCCGGACTGCCGCTGTCGCAGCGCTACATCGACGGCACCATGACCGTCGAAACCCGTTGGGCCAGCTTGCAGGTCGTCGACTACCTGCCGCACGACGTGGTACCCGAGCGCACCGACCTGACCCGCGTCATCACCGGTGACGCGCGCGCCGTCGTGACCTTCGCGCCGCGACCGGAATTCGGTCAGGTGCCGGTCAAGCTGATCCGCCAGGCCGGCGGAATCCGGGTGCAGGGCACCAACGATCCCATCGTGCTGCGCTCCCCCGGTATCGAGTGGGAGATCGTCGACGACGGCATCCACCACACCGCGCGCGCCGTGGTCGATCCCCGCAACGGGCCGGTCGTGCTCGAAATGCGATGCGGCACCTCCGATCTCGCACCCGCCATGACGCCGGAGGCGGACCGGCGGCGGGAAGCCGAGCGGTACTGGAAGGACTGGGCGGGCAAACTCGAGCTGCCGCCGCTGAAACCGGACCTCATGAAGCGGTCCGCGCTCACCCTGCGCGGACTCGTGCACGCGCCGTCGGGCTCCATCCTGGCCGCGGCCACCACCTCGCTGCCCGAGGACATCGGCGGCGTGCGCAACTGGGACTACCGCTACTGCTGGCTGCGCGACGCCTCGCTCACCGCGTCGGCGCTCGTCTCGCTCGGCTCCCTGCACGAGGCCGAGGAACTGCTCGCCTGGACCCACCGGGTGCTGGAAACACTGCCCGGCCCCGAGCGCCTGCACCCGCTGTACACCCTCTACGGCGAGACGCTGCCGCCGGAAGCCGTCATCGACCAGCTGCCCGGCTATGCCGGATCGCGGCCGGTGCGCGTCGGCAACGCGGCGAATATGCAGGTGCAGCTGGACGTGTTCGGCCCCATCGTGGACCTCATCTCACAGCTGGCGCATGCCCGCGAGAAGAAGGGCATCACCGATCCGAGTCAGGCCCTGCCCGACGCGGATTGGGAGCTCGTGGTCGCCATGGTCTCGGCCGTGCAGCGGCGCTGGCGCGAACCCGACCACGGCATCTGGGAGATCCGCGGCAATCCGCGGCACCACGTCTACTCCAAGGTCATGGGCTGGCTCACCGCGGACCGGGCCATCACCCTGGCCCGGCAGTTCGGGCGGCCGCTGGACCCGGACTGGGAGAAGCTGCGCGACACCATCGCCGACGAGGTGAAGGTGGAGGGCTGGAACGACGAGGTGCAGTCCTACACGGCGGCCTACGACGGCACCGATCTGGACGCCGCCACCCTGCACATCGGGCTCAGCGGACTGATCGAACCGTCGGATCCGCGCTTCCACGCCACCGTGGTGGCCACCGAGGCGGAGCTGCGCAGCGGCTCGACCGTGTACCGGTACCACCACGACGACGGTCTGCCCGGCGGCGAGGGCGGCTTCCACCTGTGCGCGGCCTGGCTGGTCGAGGCGTATCTGCTCATCGGCAAGCGGGAGGACGCCGAGGCGCTGTTCGCCCAGCTGGTCGACGTGGCGGGGCCGACCGGTCTGCTCTCCGAGGAGTACGACCCGGTGGCCGAGCGCTCGCTCGGCAACCACCCGCAGGCGTACAGCCACCTGGGCCTGCTGCGCTGCGCCCAGCTGCTCAGCCAGCCGGTGGCGGCGGTGCTGGCGCCGCAGGCATAACCGGCCGGAGCTGTTCGAGACCCCCGTGGGCAACCCGCCCGCGGGGGTCTCGCGCATTGTCCGCGGTGTCGCCGGACACAACCGACGGCCGCGATGCGGAAGTGTCCGACACCGTGCGCTACATTTAAATGGAAATCGTTTCCGTTTTGAGCCAGTGCAAGTGGAGTACCCCGCGTGACAAGCAAAATCGCAGTTCGCCTCGCCGGAATCGCCGTGGGTGTCGCCACCGCCGCAGCCCTCACCGCCTGCGGGACCGGCTCCGACGATCCCGACAAACTGACCATCGTGGCCTCGACGAATGTCTGGGGGGACATCACCGAGCAGGTCGCCGGGCCCGATATCGAGGTCGAGTCGCTGATCTCCGATCCGAGCGCCGACCCGCACTCCTACGAGGTCACCGCGGTCGAGGCCGCCAAGATCAGCGACGCCGATCTGATCGTCTACAACGGCGGCGGCTACGACGAGTTCATCGACAAGGCCATCGCCGGCAAGGACAAGAGGACCGTCAACGCGGTCGAGGTCGCCGGGGAGGACCCGCACGCCCACGACGCTCCCGCCGCGACCGAGGCGAAGCCCGACGAGCACCGCGACGAGCATGCCGACGAGCACGGGCACGACCACGGTGACGGCAATGAGCACGTCTGGTACGACGTGCACGTCGCCGGAGAAGTCGCCAACCACATCGCCGAGGTGCTCGGCGAACTCGACCCGGACAACAAGCAGAGCTACGCCGACCGGGCCGTCGCCTTCAACGACAAACTGACGGCCATCGAGACCACCATCGAGCGCATCGCCGCCGAACACCCGAATACGCCGGTCGTACAGACCGAGCCGCTCGCGTACTACCTGCTGCTCGACGCCAAGGCCGACGATCGCACGCCGCACGAATTCCAAGAAGCCGTCGAACAAGGCACCGATCCGTCCCCGGCGTCGGTGGCCGCCGTGCGCGACCTGCTCACCGGCAAGCAGGTCCGGGCCCTGGTCTACAACATCCAGACCGAGGACAAGACCACCAAGGAGCTGAAGGCCATGGCCGAGGCGGCGGGCATCCCCGTGGTCGAGGTGACCGAAACCCTGCCCGAGGGCCTGGATTACATTCAGTGGCAGACCCGCAACGCCGAGGCCCTGGCCAAGGCGCTGAGCTGATCGCAGCCCCGACATCGTCAGCCTTTCCCATGTCCGCCAACGTCGCGATCGGAGAAGAGATAATGGACGCTTCCACCTCGGCTCCCCACGCTGACGAAGCGGCGGGAATCAATGGACGGGGCGACGATATGAACACCCCTGTGAACAGCGTTATCTCTGCCGACAGTTCGACCGGCGGCCCCCTCGGCGACAGCGCACTCGCGACGGGAACCCCGGCCGTGCGGCTGACGTCGGCCCGGCTGGCGTTCGGGGAGCGCACGCTGTGGGACGGGCTCGATCTCGAGATCGCGCCCGGCGAGTTCATCGCCGTGCTCGGACCCAACGGTTCCGGCAAGACCTCACTGCTGAAAGTGCTGCTGGGCCAGCTCGGCCTGTCGGCCGGGACCGCCGAGATCGCGGGCGGTCCGGCCCGCGCGGGCAATCCGGATATCGGCTACATCCCACAGCAGAAGACCATCGACGCCGGAGTGCAGTTGCGCGGCGTCGACCTGGTCGGGCTCGGCGTGGACGGGCACCGCTGGGGGCTGGGCCTGCGCGGGCGCAAGGAACGACGGCGCAAGGTGGCCGCCGCCATCGCCGACGTGGGCGCGGCACACTTCGCCGACGCTCCGCTGGACGTGCTGTCCGGCGGCGAGCAGCAGCGGCTGCGGGTGGCCCAGGCCCTGGTCGGCGACCCCCGGGTACTGCTGTGCGACGAACCGCTGCTCAGCCTGGACCTGGCCAATCAGCGGCTGGTCTCCGAACTCATCGACAAGCGCCGCCGCTCCCACGACACCGCCGTGCTGTTCGTGACCCACGAGATCAATCCGGTGCTGCCGCTGGTGGATCGGGTGCTGTACCTGGTGGACGGCAAATTCCGGATCGGCCCGCCCGACGAGGTGATGACCACCGAGGTGCTCTCGCAGCTCTACGGCACCGAGGTGGACGTGCTGCGGGTGCGCGGCCGCCTGGTGGTGGTCGGCACCGGCGACACCATGGACGCGCTCGGCGCGGCCGGAGCGCAGCACTGCCACGGTGACGGCGAGGTGCGCGCGTGAACGACAAACTCGCCGACGTTCTCGCCAAGATGTTCGACTTCTCCACCACCGCGCATCTGCTGTCCTACGACTTCGTGCAGCAGGCCGTGCTGGCGGCGGCGCTGCTGGGCCTGCTCGCGGGCGCGATCGGGCCGCTCATCGTGAGCCGCCAGATGTCCTTCGCGGTGCACGGCACCAGCGAACTGTCGCTCACCGGTGCGGCGGCGGCGCTGCTGGCCGGGATCGGGGTCGGCTTCGGGGCCATCGCCGGGTCGGTGGTGGCGGCCGTGCTGTTCGGGGTGCTGGGTTCCCGTGCGCGCGAACGCGATTCGGTGATCGCGGTGGTGCTGTCGTTCGGGCTGGGTCTATCGGTGCTGTTCCTGTGGCTCGGGCCCGAGCGCGCGGGGTCGAAGTTTTCGCTGCTCACCGGGCAGGTGGTGAGCGTCGGCGATTCCGGGCTCGGACTGCTGGCCGCCTGCACGGCGGGCGTGCTGGTGGTACTCGGATTCGTCTACCGCCCACTGCTGTTCGCCAGCACCGATCCGGAAGTCGCGGTGGCGCGCGGGGTTCCGGTGCGCGCACTCGCCGTGGTGTTCGCGGTGCTGGTCGGCATCACCGCCGCCTTCGGGGTGCAGATCGTGGGCGCGCTGCTGGTGCTCGCGCTGCTCATCACGCCCGCCGCCGCGGCGGCGCAGGTGACGGCCAACCCGGCGCACGCCGCCGTGCTGTCCATCGTGTTCGCGGAGGTCGCGGCGGTCGGCGGCATCCTGCTCTCGCTGGCTCCCGGCGTGCCCATCTCGACCTTCGTCACGACCATCTCGTTCGCGATCTACGTGATCTGCCGAATGGTCGGCCGCCGCACCAGGACCCGCGGACGGGTGCTCGTCACGGCCTGAGCACCGCAACGCAGGACGGCCGGCCCGCCGTGCGAGTGCGGATCGACGCCGAGGATGCCGTGCACGGCGCAGCTGGCTGGCGATCCCACGTGCCGCGCCGATCCTCCGCCGCAGCCGAATGAGTAGCAACGGACCCGGCGGGCTCGGACCGGCGAAGTGTCCGGGGCTCCGCACCTCGATACTCGCGATCTGCCGCATGAGGGGCAGCGGATCGCGCCCGGCGTGCACCCTCCGCGACGACGCCCCCTCGTCCGGTCGCGGAGGGTGTACGCGCAGGGGTGCGCCGCGATGGACCGCACGCCGCGGCACCGACCCGTCAGGTTGCGGCCGACCGCACGCGCGTTGCGAGTCACCCGGACACGTGATGCTCGACGAGGCGACCGGGTCACAGCCGCCGAACCCGCGCAGCGCCCGGGCGCGCGGCACCCACAACACCCGCGCGGTCAGCCGTCCGCCGCGGCACGCCGATCGGCCGCGACCGGGTGCGCCGGTGAGCGACGAGGGCGTCCGCCGACGAGCCACCGGTCCAACCGTGCAGGCTGTTCAGTCCCCGCCCTCGCCCGCCAGGGCGAACAGGCCGTCCGAGGTCTGTTCGACGAGGCCGTCCACCAGCAGCGAGTCCAGGGCGCGGTCGCGCTGGCCCGGATCGCGGGTCCAGGCCAGGTCCAGGCGGACGCGTTCGACCGGGCCGTGGGCGGCGCGCAGCACGTCCATGAGGCGGCCGCGGGCCTGGCGGTCGGTGCCCTCGTACTTCTGCACCTTGCGGACCACGTCCGAGGCCGGTCGCCCGGCGCCGACCCAGGCGCACGACGGCAGCGGGCAGCGGTCGCAGTCGGGGTTGCGGGCCGTGCAGACCACCGCGCCGAGTTCCATGAGGGCGGCCGAGAAGACCGCGGCGCGGTCCACCCGCACCGGCAGCAGGGCCTCCGTCTCGGCCAGGTCGCGGGCGGCGGGATTGCCCGCCTCGGCGCGGCCGTGCACGGCCCGGGCGACCACCCGGCGGACATTGGTGTCCACCACGGGCACCCGCTGCCCATAGGCGAAACAGGCCACCGCGCGGGCGGTGTACGCGCCGATCCCGGGCAGGCCCAACAGCACGTCCACATCCGCGGGCACCTCGTCGCCGTGGTCGCGGGCCAGCGCCCGGGCGCATTCGTGCAGTCGCAGCGCCCGCCGCGGATAGCCGAGCTTGCCCCACGCCCGCAGCACCTCGCCCTGGGACGCGGCGGCCATGGCCGAGGGCACCGGCCAGCGCGCCACCCACTCCCGCCAGATCGGCTCCACCCGCGCCACCGGCGTCTGCTGCAGCATGATCTCGCTCATCAGAATCTGCCACGCGGTCACCTCGGGCCGCCGCCACGGCAGATCCCGCGCGGTCTGCTCGTACCACTCGACCAGTGCGTCGCTGTCCATCTCCCGCCCTCCTCCCGGCCCGTCGGAGCCGGGACATCCGACGCCACGCGATGGTAGTCGGCAGGTCGGGCGGGGTGCTCACGGCCGGTGGCGGCCGGGCGCAAGGGGGTGTTTGCCGCGCCGTAACGTAGCGGACTCGCCGGTAACCCATGCGATGTGGAGAATGGGACACATGCCGCAATCCAATCCGATCAGTGCCTGGAAAGCCCTGCGCGAGGGCAATGAGCGTTTCGTGAACGGCAATCTGCTGCACCCCAGCCAGGGAGCCGCCGATCGCGCCAAGCTGGTTGCCGGGCAACACCCGCAGGCCATCCTGTTCGGCTGCGGTGACTCCCGCGTGGCCGCCGAGATCATCTTCGACCAGGGCCTGGGCGATATGTTCGTGGTCCGCACGGCCGGACACGTGGTGGACAGCTCGGTGCTCGGGTCCATCGAGTACGGCGTGCAGGTGCTGAACGTCCCGCTCATCGTGGTGCTCGGCCACGACAGCTGCGGCGCGGTGCGCGCCACCATCGACGCCCTCGACAACGGCAATGTGCCCGGCGGCTTCATCCGCAGCGTGGTCGAGCGGGTCACGCCGTCCATCCTGCTGGGCCGCCGCGAGGGGTTGGAGACGGTGGACGACCTGGAGGCGCGGCACGTCGAGGAGACCGCGCGCCTGCTCATGCAGCGGTCCATGGTCATCTCGCAGCGGGTGGCCGCCGGTGAGTGCGCCATCGCGTGCGTCACCTACAAGCTCGGCGAAGGACAGATCACGCTGCGCCGGGTGATCGGCAATATCGGCGAGGTCGTCTAGCCGCCGGAACGGACGTTCGGCGCAGGTGGGGACCCCGCGAGCTGGTCGGGTGTCCGAAGGGGCTGAAATCTACCCGGCCCCAGGGGCTTTTCCCCACCGACACGCCGCGACCCTGAGCCGGATGCACCCAACTGTGCCCTTACCGTAGTTGCCGTGCTGGAACCGAATGGACCACTGCCGCCGGAAATCTACTGGCGTCGCCGACTGCTCGCGATCGGCGCGCTGGTAGTCGCCCTCGCACTGGTGCTCTGGCTGGCCTTCGCGCTACTGCGCGGCGACGGCGACGACAGCTCCGCCGCCGCGGACACCACCACGGCCGCCACCAACAAGGCGGCCGGAAGTTCCTCCGACACATCGGAGTCGGATTCGGCGCAGTCCCAGGCCAATGCCACCGCCGAGGCCGGGCCCGCGGCACAGGGCAAGCAGTGCCCGGACCAGTCCCTCGCGGTGAAGGTGAGCGTCGGCGCGCCCACCTACAAGGCGGGTGAGCAGCCGGTCTTCGGCATCGTCATCACCAATATCTCCAGCGAGGCCTGTGAGCGCGATATGGGTTCGGGGTTGCAGGAGGTCGCGGTGACCTCGCTGGACGGCCAGCGCCGCATGTGGGCCAGCACCGACTGCTACCCGGAGGGCACCCCCGACGTGCGCACCCTGCAGCCCGGTCAGCAGGCCGCCTTCACCGTCACCTGGTCGGGTTCCACCTCCCAGCCCAATTGCGCGGGCGAGCGCGTGCCGGTTCCGCCGGGGCCCTACAGCGTTGTGGCGCAACTCGGTTCGGTCACCAGCTCCCCGGAGCCGTTCAATATCACCTGAGCGATCACCCGAGCGCGGGAGACCGGGCCGCCACCATCACGTGAGCGCGAGACTCGGACCCGCCACCATCACCTGAGCGCCGAGACCGGCCTGCCACCATCACCTGAGCGCGAGACCGGCCTGCCACCACGGCGACCGCCACCGGGTTCAGCAGTCGCCGCCAGCGGCGTGCCGGGACAGGCCCTCGCGGATACGGCGGGCGGTGGCGGGGGTGACGCCGTCCACGGCTTCCAGATCGGCCTGGGTGGCGTCCAATAGTCCGCGCAGGCCGCCGAAGGCGTCCACGAGCGGCTCCACCCGCCGGAACGGGACCCGGGGTATCTCGGCCAGCAGTCGATAGCCGCGCGGCCCCACCGGTGTGTCCAGGGCCTCCAGGGTGGCCGGATAGCCCAGCGGCGGAGCCAGATCCGCCAGCACGAGCAGTTCCGGCTCGCCGAGCGCGTCCAGTCGCGCCAGCGCGCGGTCGATGCGGGGCTCCCCGGCTCGCTCCGCCACCAGGTAGTCGCGGACGAGCAGTCGCCGCAACTGCGCGGTGTCGGCCACCAGTTCGGTCAGTTGCAGGGCGAGCTGACGGCCGTCGACGCCGAGTTCGGCGACCGCCTGGTCGATCTCGCCCGCGGTGCGGCGCATGAGCTCGAGGCAGTGCAGCACGGTGAGCACATCGCGCAGGGTGGCGAAGTCCTCGATCTCCAGCGCGGACAGCCGCCGGGTCACCTCGTCCAAGCGGGCCCGGTAGCGCTGCAGGGTTGCCATGGCCTGATTGGCGCGCGACAGAATGAGCGGCGAATCCTCCACCAGATACCGGTCACCGTGCGCGTACACGGTCACCAGGCCGGTGGAGCGGCTCACCGACACCACCGGATATCCGGTGTGCGCGGCGGCGCGTTCGGCCGCCTTGTGCCGGGTGCCGGATTCGACGGTCGGCAGCGCCGGATCGGGCACCAAATGCACATTGGCGCGCACAATTCGCGTGCCGTCGGTGGAAAGCACCACCGCCCCATCCATTTTCGACAATTCCCGCAGCCGGGTCGGCGCGAATTCGACATCCAATTCGAATCCGCCGTCGCAGATGCGCTCCACCCGATCGTCGTAACCGAGCACGATCAATCCACCGGTGCGGCCCCGCAGAATTCGATCGATCCCGTCGCGCAATTGCGTGCCGGGCACGAATCGCGAGAGCACGTCGCGGCGCGCGTTCGCGGAATTGTCCCGCGCCGCACCGTCATTCGCGCTCGCTGCCGAACCGTCCCCGGCCGCAGCGGAATTCGAGCGGCCGAGCAGCCCGCTCACCCACCGCCCGGCCATCAGTCGCCGACCGCCTCGACCGGCGCCTTCGCCCGACGGCGGCGTAGTCCGCTGGCGGCGATGGCCGCCCCCAGGTCCGAGACCTCGCGCAGGGTCATGGTGCGTCCGGCGCGGTCCACCCCCGGCGGCACCAGCGCCTCGGTGAAGCCGAGCCGTTCGGCTTCGGCCAGCCGCCTGGTCAGCCCGGCCACCCGGCGCACCTCCCCCGCCAGGCCGACCTCGCCGAGAATCACCATGCCGGGCCGCAGCGCCCGATCCTGGTGCGCGCTCACGATGGCCAGGGCCACCGCCAGATCCGCGGCCGGTTCGGCCAGCCGCATACCGCCGACGGTGGCGGCGTACACATCCTGCTTGCCCACGTAGAGGCCGCAGCGGCTCTGGAGTACGGCCAGCACCATGGCGACCCGGTTGTAGTCGAGCCCGCTCACCGCGCGGCGCGGCGCGGGCACCTGGGTGTCCACGGTCAGGCCCTGCACCTCGCCCAGCATGGGGCGCTTGCCGTCCATGGCCACCGTGACCGCGGTACCGGGCACCGCCACGCCCCGGTGGTGCAGGAACAGCCCGGACGGGTCGTCCACGCAGGCGATGCCGCTCTCGCGCATCTCGAAGCAGCCCACCTCGTCGGTGGAGCCGAAACGGTTCTTGATGCCGCGCACCATGCGCAGGGTGGAGTGCTTGTCGCCCTCGAACTGCAGCACCACGTCCACCAGGTGCTCGAGCGTGCGCGGACCAGCCACCGCACCGTCCTTGGTGACGTGGCCGACCAGCAGCACGGCGATGCCGCTGGCCTTGGCCATCGAGGTGAGCGCGGCCGTCACCGCCTTGACCTGGGTGACGCCGCCCATGACGCCGTCGGCGTCGGCGGCCAGCATGGTCTGCACCGAATCGACCACCAGCAGTGTGGGTTTCACCTGATCCACGTGGCCGAAGATGGTGGCGAGATCGGATTCGGCGGCGAGGTAGACCCGTTCGTGCACGGCATCGGTGCGGTCGGCGCGCAGGCGCACCTGTCCGGCGGACTCCTCCGCGGTCACGTACAGCGACTTCTCGTCACGCTGCCGCGCCCAGCGGTGCGCCACCTCGAGCAGCAGCGTGGACTTGCCCACCCCGGGCTCACCCGACAGCAGCACCACCGAACCGGGCACGATGCCCCCGCCCAACACCCGGTCCAGCTCCGACACGCCCGTGGAGCGGGCCCGCGTCGTCTTGGAATCGATACTGGAGATCGGCGCGGCCGCGGTGCTCGGCAGCATGGCCCGGCGACCCACGGCCGCGGCCGTCGAGGTCGCGGCGACCTCGTCGATGGTGCCCCAGCCGCCGCACTCCGGACACCGGCCCACCCACTTGGCGACCTCGTGCTGGCAGGAGGAGCAGCGGTACAGCGTTTTCACCTTGGCCACGCGGGCAGCCTAATAACGCGCCCCGACAGTCCCGCCTCCGCCGCGCCA
>NZ_JASCXP010000016.1:0-36204 GCF_030010695.1 Nocardia sp. CC201C | reverse complement strand
GTTGGTCGAGCAGCTCACCGGTCCGGGCTCGCAGAACCGCACCGATATCCGCTGGCAGGTGGACGGTACCGACCTCGGCCTCATGTGGGAGAACCGGCCCGGCGAGGTGGCCGTGGTCTTCGGCGACACCTTCGGCAAGGGCTGGGTCCCCGACAGCGTGGGAGGCCCGGACTGGCGCAGCAACGTGCTCGCCTACAGCACCGACCGCGACCTCTCCGACGGCCTCACCCTGGACTCCTTCGTCCAGGACAGCCGCTGCCACGCGGCCGAACTGCTGGGCAGCCGCAAGATCAAGAACTTCGAGACCACCACCATTCCCACCTCCGGATTCGCGCTCGGCGACCGGCAGTACCTGACCTACATGTCGGTGAACCGGTGGAGCCGGATACCGGGCATGTGGTGGACCAACCACGGCGGCCTCGCCTGGTCCGACGACAACGGCCGCACCTGGGTGAAATCCCAGCACGCGCAGTGGGACAACCTGTTCGGCATCGGACGCTTCCAGGTGGCCACCATGGTGCCGCACGGCGACTGGGTGTACATGTTCGGAACTCCCAACGGGCGCATGGGCGTTATCGGCCTGGCCCGGGTACCCGCCGCCGAGGTGCTGAACAAGACCGCCTACCAGTACTGGGTGGGCGGCAACTGGGTGCCCGCCGACGGACCCAACGAATTGCTCGCCACCCCACTGGTTCTCGGCACCGCCAGTGAACTGTCCATCCGCTACGACCCGGGCAGCGGGCAGTGGCAGATGGTGTACCTGGACGCGCCCGCGCATCAGCTCGTGCTGCGCACCGCCGCCGAACCGCAGGGCACGTGGAGCGAGCCGATTCCGCTGGTGAGCACCCGGGACTATCCGGCCACCTACGGCGGATTCATCCATCCGTGGTCGACCGCCGAGGACCTGTACTTCACGCTGTCGGCGTGGGGGAGCTACAACGTGTATCTCATGCACGCGAAGCTGGAGCACTGAGGGGGTTCACCTCGCGCGATCCGACCGCCCTCGAGCCGACCGTGCTCGAGCCCGTCGCGTGGCCGCCGCCGTCGGTCCGGCCGGCATCGACGTGGTCGAACTCGAGCTGGCCGAGATCGACGCGGGCCGACCCCGGCGCGACGGGAATCAGCCTCGCCGGAAATCAGCCCCGCCGGAATCGGATTCGGCTGCCGGGGCGCGCCTGCGCCAGCGCGTCGACGTCGGCGTCGACCACCACCGCGATCACCGGGTAGCCGCCGGTGATCGGATGGTCGGCGAGGAACACCACCGGCTGGCCACTGGGCGGCACCTGGATGGAGCCCAACGCGACGCCCTCCGTGGGCAATTCGCGGTCGTCGCGGCGGCGCGGCGGTGGGCCGCCGCGACGGTCCAGCCGCGCGCCGATGCGGTCGGTGTCGGCGGAGACCGTCCACTCCCCGGCGCACAGATCGCCGGGGGCGGTGAACCAGTCGTCGCGGGGGCCGAGCAGCACCCGGACGGTCAGCGGGTCGTCGCCGGGCGGTGCGACGGGGGCGACATCGACGATCGGATGGGTGCGCGGGGGAGCGCCGACAGGCAGCACATCTCCGGGCCGCAGCGGTTCCGGGCCGATGCCCGCCAGGGTGTCGCGACTGCGCGACCCCAGCACCGGCGGCACGTCGATACCGCCCCGCACGGCCACATAACCGCGCAGTCCGGTGCGCGCCAGGCCGAGCCGAAGACACTGGCCCTCATCGATTTCCAGCACGCTGGCGATGCCGACGGGGCGGTCGTCCACGAAGGCGGGTACGGGCGCACCCGTGACCGCCACGGTCAGGTGGCGCTGCGCACGCAGTTCCACACCGCCGAGCAGCACCTCGATTCCGGCCGCACCCTCCGGATTGCCGACCAGCCGGTTGGCCAGGCGCAGCGCGGCGCGGTCCGCCGCACCGGCCGTGCCCACGCCGGAGCCGAACCAGCCGGGACGGCCCAGATCCTGAATGGTCGCCAGCGGTCCGACCCGCTCCACTCGAATCAACGGTCCACCGCCGCGAACCGCACCCGGGTACCGGCGCGGATGAGTGCGGGCGGATCGCGATCGACATCCCACATGCGCAATGCCGTGGTGCCGATGAGTTGCCAGCCGCCCGGACTGCGGCGCGGATACACCGCCGAGTAGCCGCCCGCCAGCGCCACCGCGCCCGGCGGAATGGCGGTGCGCGACTGGGCGCGGCGCGGCACGGCCAGGCGGTCGTCCGGGGCTTCCAGGTAGCCGAATCCAGGCGCGAAACCGACGAAGGCGCACTGCCATTCGATACCGGTGTGCTCGGTGATCACCTCGTCGACGGTCAGACCCAGCAGCTCCGCCACCTGCGGCAGATCCGCGCCGTCGTAGCGCACCGGGACCACCAGCGGTTCGGTGCCGACACCGGTACCGCCCACCGCGTCGGTATCGCCCACCGCGTCCGCACCCGGCTCGGCGGGATGGAGTGGCGTCGGTTCGCCGGTCGCGCCCCCGACGGCAGCGGCGAGATCGGCCAGCACGCCGGACAACCGACGGCGCACCGGTTCGGCGGCGGCGGGCGAGTCCAGGGTCACCAGCACGGTCTCGGCGGCGGGCAACACATCCACCACGCCGTCTGGCCGTGCCCCGAGCGCCGCGAGCAGACGCGGGATGAGGGCGCGCGACGGCGGAATCACCAGCAGCGCCCGGTCGCCCGCCGCACGAATGTCCCCGGCGAATGCCTCCCGCGCGAGCGCGGCGCGGCGCGCGCCCGGCCGGGCCGACGCTGCGGCAGCAGCAGTGGTGTCCCCGGGGTCCACCGCCGACTCCCCGGCGGACCCCGGCTGCCGTGCCGATCCCCGGGCATCCGCACTCACGCCGCTGCGATCATCTGGGCCGCCACAGCTCGCGACACCGCTACCCCCAGCGCCACCAGAACCCGCGACACCGCTACCCCCAGCGCCACCAGAACTCGCGACATCAGCACCGCCAGCGCCACCGGGAACCGCAGCACTGCTACCCGAGGCGGTGGCACTCGGACGCGGGATCCGACGATCGACGTTGTCGCCTGCGGTCGCGGCCGCGCGTGCGGCATCGTCGCCGGGCATGTGCGTGGGATCGTGCCGGGGCACTACGACGCACCTCCGCGAGATGCCGTCGTCGGTCCGGAAGGAGGGCGGGGGATCGGTGGTACAGCGGTCATGGGTGGTCTCCCACTCAGCAGAACGCGCCGACGGGGATGCCCGCGTCGTCCAGGGTCGAGCGGATCCGGCGCGCCATCTCCACCGCGGCCGGAGAATCGCCGTGGACGCAGATGCTCGTGGCGCGTACCGCCACCGCGCCGCCGTCCACCGTGACGGCCTTGCTGTCGCGGGCGATCGACAGCGCCTGGGTCACCGCGTCGTCGGGCCACAGCACCGCGCCCGGCTGGCTGCGCGGCGCCAGCCTGCCGGAGGACAGGTAGGCGCGATCGGCGAAACCCTCACCGACGAACGCGATTCCACGCGCCCGGGCCGCCGCCTCCAACTCGGTCCCGGCCGGGCCGAGCAGCGACAGCTCCCCGCCGAATTCCGCCATGGCCGACAATACGGCCTCGGCCAGCTCCCGATCCGCGGCCGCGGCGTGATACAGCGCGCCGTGCGGTTTCACATATCGCACCCGGTCACCCGCGCTGCGGGCGAAGACATCCAGACTGCCGATCTGATACAGGGTTTCGTCGCGCAATTCGTCCGCGGCCACCGCCACGTGCCGCCGCCCGAAACCCACCAGGTCCCGGTAACCGATGTGCGCGCCGATCCGCACACCCTTGGCAACCGCCAGCTCACAGGTGCGCCGCATGATCGACGGGTCACCGGCATGGAAGCCACAGGCGATGTTCGCGCTGGTCACGATGTCCAGCATGGCCGCGTCGTCGCCCATGCTGTACGCACCGAAACCCTCACCGAGGTCGCTGTTCAGATCGAACGCCATGGCTCCAGCATGGCACCGCGGCGGCCATCGACACACCCCACAACCGAATCCGCGCCACGACCGCCGCCCCGACCTCGCCGCACACCACCGACACTGCCTGAATCCTCGCGCCGCCACCGCTACCCGATCTCGCGCCACCACCACCCGATCCTCGCGCCGCCAATGCCGGACTCGCCACGCGGGCCATGCCGGGTGACCGGGGCACCGCGCGGGGTCGGTGCGCGGTCGCCGCGTCGCGCCTCAGCAGGGGTACACCTGTACCTCGGCAGCCTTGACCGAGAAGTAGACCTCCGTATCCGGGGCCAGCCTCAGGTCCGCCACCGCGCCCGGTGTCAGGTCCGCTGTCAGTGCGACGGGACCGCTCGCGCCGACACCGTTCGCCGCCGCGTCGCCGCGCTTCCGGCCGCTTCGGCCGGTTCCGGTCAGATCGGCCCGGACCCGGATGATTCCGCCGCGATCGGTCAGCTCGGCGATCCGCACCGGAAACACATTGCGGGGGCTGCCTTCCGGTTGTGCGCGGTACACCGCCACCGCCGTGGGCGCGAAGACGGCGGCCGCCCGGCCGGTGGGCGTCCACCCGGCGTCCGCGCACCCGTGGACGCGCATCCCGTCGGCATCGACGGCGTGCACCGGGTCGGCGGCATCGGCCGCCGCGACCGCCTCTCCCACCACCAGGTTCATACCGGCTATCCGGGCCGCGAAGGCGCTGCGCGGGCGGGCCAGCACGGCGGCCACCGGACCCGACTCCACCACCCGGCCGGATTCGATCACCACGAGGCGATCCGCCAAGGTGAGCGCGTCGATCATGTCGTGGGTGACCAGCACCGTGCCGGTCGGAGCGTGCGGGCTGTCGCGCAGCACCCGGCGCAGCAGGGCGCGCATGGTGGGAGCCACGGTCACGTCCAGCGCCGCCATGGGTTCATCCAGCAGCAGCACCCGTGGTCGCACCGCCAGCGCCCGAGCCAGCGCCACCCGCTGGGCCTGCCCACCCGACAGCGAACCCGGTGCGCGATCGGCGAATTCCTCGGCGTCGACAGCGCGCAGCCAGTCACGCGCCACCTGTTCGGCCGCCCGGCCCCGCAGTCCGTTGCTGCGCGGCCCGAATGCCACATTGGCCAGCACCGACAGGTGTGGGAACAGCAGCGCTTCCTGCGCGAGCAGGCCGATATCGCGCCGGTGCGGCGGCACCGCGATGCCACGCGCGGTATCGGTCAGCACCCGACCGTCGAGCCGAACCGTGCCCGCGTCCGGCGGCAGCATTCCCGCGATCACGTCCAGCAGGGTGGACTTCCCCGCACCGTTCGGTCCGAGCACCGCCAGCACCTCACCCGGCGCGACCGCCAACTCCACGTCCAAGGCACGAGCGGCCACCCGCGCCGATATGTGCAGGCCGCTCATGCATTCTCCGCCAAGCCCCGGGCGTGCAGCTGCACGATGACGCCGCGCTGTTTCCCTCGCGCACAACCACCCATACGGTGTCCGTTCTCGTGCGAGCGGGGCCGCTGCGCAGCGATACCGCGCTGCCTGCCGCGTACCCGCCCGCTCATGCGGTGTCCTTTCCGGCACGAGCGGCCACCCGCGCCGCCACGTACAGCCCACGCGCTGTGCCCTTTCGGCGCGAGTAGGGACGCTGCGCGGTGTCACCGTGCTGCCTCCTCCGCACCCAACCACTCACACGGTGTCCGTTCTCGTGCGAGCGGGGCCGCTGCGCAGTGATCCCGCGCTGCGTGGCGACGCCGCGCTGCCTCCTCCACGCCCGAGCGCTCATGCTGTCCGCCCGTTCGCCGCAGCACCCACGCGCCGGTAGGCGATGAGCACGATGAGCACCGCGACCAGCACCAGTAGCAGCGACAGCGCCACCGCGGCGTCGGCGTCGGTCTCGCGTTGCAGGTAGATCTCCAGCGGCAGGGTGCGGGTGCGGCCCTGGAGGCTGCCCGCGAAGGTCAGCGTCGCACCGAATTCCCCGAGGGCACGGGCGAAGGCCAGCACCGAACCCGAGATCAGGGCCGGGCGCAGCAGCGGCAGGGTCACCCGCCACCACACCACGGTGGGGCGCGCGCCGAGGGTGGCGGCGATGCGCTCGAAGCGGTCACCGGCCGTGCGCATGGCCCCCTCCAGGGTGATGACCAGGAACGGGAGGGCGACGAAGGTCTGCGCCAGCACCACCGCCGTCGTGCTGAAGGCGATGCGGATGCCCGCCGCCTCCAGTTCCCGACCCAGCAGACCGTTGCGACCGAACAGGTACAGCAGCGCCAGACCGCCGACCACCGGCGGAATCACCAGGGGCAGCAGCACCAGCGAGCGCAGTACGGGCAGCGCCCGCCAGCGGGCGCGGGCCAGCAGCACCGCCATCGGCACGCCGAGAGCGATGCACAGCAGCGTCGCGACCGCCGCCGTCCGCACGCTCAGTGTCAAGGCGTCCCGCGACGCGGACGAGGTGATGAGGCCGAAGAAGTTCGCCCAGTCCACGGCCGTGGTCAGGGCCAGCAGCGGGCCGATGACCAGTGCGAAACCGATGACGGCGGGCAGCAGCAGCCACGCGGGCACACCCGGCCCGGGGAAGACCGAACCGGACAGGCCGCGCGGTCGCATCGAATGTTTCACGGGGAACCGAACCCGGCCTCCGCCAGCAGCTTCCGGCCCTCCGGCCCGGCAACCAGGTCGACGAACTCCCGCGCGCCCTCGGAGTTCGGCGCATCCGCGACCACCGCGATCGGGTAGCTGTTGACCGCCGCCGCGGCCTCCGGGAAGGGCACCGTCACCACCCGGTCCCCGGCCGAGGCGGCATCGGTGACGTACACCAGACCGGCGTCGGCCTGCCCGGTGGTGACCTTCGCCAACACATCGGTCACCGCGGACTCCTCGCTCACCGGGGTGATGGCGACGCCCGCGGCGGCGGTCACCGCCCGGGTCGCCGCACCGCACGGCACCTGGGGCGCGCACACGACCAGGCGCAGATCCGGGCGGGACAGGTCCGCCAGGGTCGCGATTCCGGCCGGATTGCCGGGCGGGGTGACGATGGTGAGCGTATTGGTGGCGAAGGTGGTCGGCGTCTCGGTGATCCGGCCACCACGCACCGCCTTGTCCATGTTGGCCGGATTGGCGCTGGCGAAGACATCGGCCGGCGCGCCCTGTTCGAGTTGCGCTGCGAGCGTGGAGGATCCGGCGAAGGAGAATGCCACGTTCGTGCCGGGATGCGCGGCTTCGTACCGCTCGCCCAGGTCGGTGAAGACGTGCTGGAGGGAGGCCGCCGCGAAGACGGTCACCGTCGTGGTGCCGGATGCGGAATCGGAAGTGCCACAGCCGGACAGCGCCGCGACCCCGAGCACCGCCAGCGCGGCCGCTCCCGAACCGGAGCGAAAGCCTATGCGGCCCCGCCGGAATCGGCGTCGGTCTCCACCACCACGGTGGTCGCCTTCACGCTCGCCACCGCCACGCTGCCGGGCCGCAACCCCAGCTCGCGCACCGATTCGCTGCTCATCAACGACACCACCGTGAACGGCCCGCATTGCATCTCCACCTGTGCCATCACCGTATCGGTCACCACCCTGGTGACCAGCCCGGGAAACCGATTGCGTGCCGAGGAGGCACTGCCCAGTCGCGCCCGCGGGGTCCGGGCGTGCTCGACGGCCAGGGCCGCCAACTGCTCGCCGTCGACCACCAGGCGGCCCGATCCGTCCTTGTGGGCCGCGAGCGATCCGGCGTCGATCCAGCGGCGGACGGTGTCGTCACTGACACCGAGCAGCTGGGCGGCGTCGCGGATGCGAATATCGGGCATGCGAGCACCATAGCCTCGCATATGCGGGTACAACAAGAAGAAAGTCCCGCATCTGCGGATACTTTCCGGTCTGATGCGACCGGCGTCACAGCGTTCGACCCGGTGCTGTCACCTGCTGCCGGTACGCTCGGGGCAATCATGGCCACGTATTTCGATCCGAAGGCCTGGTCACCTCTGCGGGCGGTGGACCTCGGCATGGACCTGGGACGACGCCTGTTCGACCAGAGCTGGCTGGATCAGTGGACCACCTTCACCACCGCCTGGCTGGATCCGGTCGCCGACTTCGGCGCGGGCACCGTCACCGCGCTCATGCCCGATGTGCTCATGACCCTGCTGTCCGAGGGCATCCTCAGCCAATTCGGCGGGCAGGAGGTGAGCGCCACCGTGCTCGGCCACGACCTGCGCGCCACCCTGCACACCCTCAAGGTGCGGCGGCGCGGGGCGCACTTCCAGTCGAAAACCGTGCTGACCGATCTGTATTGGAACGAGCAGCCGATCAAGGAACTCACCGTCATCGCGCACGGCGTGCGGCTCATCCCGGGGGTGCCCACCAAAATCCGCTCCGCCCAACTGGATCTGCGCGGCACCATCCACATCGAGGCGCTGGTGCAATGGATCAACAGCTGGCAACCGGACTGGCTGCTGCGGACCGCGCCGGACGGAATGATCCTGGCGCGGCATCGAAAACGACGATTGCGGGCCCTGGCCACCGCGGAGATCAAGGACAATATCCTCATCATCACGCTGCACCGGGCCAACTGGTGGGGCATCCGGATGCCGCGGCGCGCGGTGCGGCTACAGCCGATCCCACTGACCGATCTGCCGAATCACGCACGCATCACCCGCGCCGAAAGAATCGGCGACGACGTACTTTTCGAGGCCGATCTGCCCGGTCTCACCGGTTCCTTCGACCTGGCGCAGATCCGCGCCGCCATCGTGGCGGGCACCACGCTCATCGTCTTTTGACAGCGGCGATCAGGACGCGGACTGCTGGCCCTTCCACCACTTCAGCAACTCCGTCTCGGCTTCCTCGCGGGTGAGGGGGCCGCGGTCGAGCCGCAACTCCTTCAGGAACTTCCACGCCTTGCCCACCTCGGGGCCGGGCTGGATGCCGAGCAGTTCCATGATGGCGTTGCCGTCCAGGTCCGGGCGCACCCGCGCCAGATCCTCCTGCTCCTGAATGCGGGCGATCCGCACTTCCAGATCGTCGTAGGTGGATTGCAGCATGGCCGCGCGGCGCTTGTTGCGGGTGGTGCAGTCGGCGCGCACCAGCTTGTGCAGGCGCGGCAGCAGCTCACCGGCATCGGTGACATAGCGGCGCACCGCCGAATCGGTCCACTGCCCCTTGCCGTAGCCGTGGAAGCGCAGGTGCAGATACACCAGGCGCGCCACATCCTCGGTGAACTGCTTGGGGTACTTCAACGCGCGCATGCGCTTTCGCACCATCTTCGCGCCCACCACCTCGTGATGATGGAAGCTCACCCCGCCGCCCGGCTCGTTCTTCTTGGTGGGCGGCTTGCCGATATCGTGCAGCAGCGCGGCCCAGCGCAGGATCAGGTCCGGGTCGCCCTCCTCCTGATCGATGGCCTGGCGCAGCACCGTCAGCGAATGCTGGTAGACGTCCTTGTGCTGGTGGTGCTCGTCGATCTCCAGCTTCATGGCCGGCACCTCCGGCAGCACCCGCTCGGCCAGGCCCGTCTCGCACATGAGGTCGATGCCGTCGGTCGGGTACTCGCCGCCGATGAGCTTGTCGAGTTCGGTACGCACCCGCTCGGCGGTGATGCGGTCGAGCTCCGGGGCCATGGCGACGATGGCCTCCCGCACCCGCGGGGCCGGGGTGAAACCGAGCTGCGCGACGAAGCGCGCCGCACGCAGCATGCGCAGCGGGTCGTCGTGGAACGAATCCTGCGGCGCCGCAGGGGTATCCAGCACCCCCCGGAGCAGGGCCGACATCCCGTCGAGCGGATCGACGAACTCCAGTTCGCCCAGCGCCCCGATCCGCACCGCCATGGCGTTCACCGTGAAGTCACGGCGCACCAGATCGCCCTCGAGGGAGTCGCCGAAGGTGACCTCCGGATTGCGGGACACCCGGTCGTAGCTGTCGGCGCGGAACGTGGTGATCTCCAGCTGCTGCCCGCCCTTGGCCGCGCTCACCGTGCCGAAGACCAGGCCGCCGGTATCCCACAGGTGGTCGGCCCAGCCGCGCATCAGCTCCTGCACCTGCTCGGGCCGGGCGTCGGTGGTGAAGTCCAGATCCGTGCCCAGCCGGCCCAGCACCGCGTCGCGCACGCTGCCGCCCACCAGGTACAGGTGATGGCCGTGCGCGGCGAAGAGCTCGCCGAGCGGGGTCAGGACCTCGGACAGCCGTCCCAGTGTGATCGCCGCCGCCGCGAGCAATCGGGTACGGCGTTCCTCGTTTGCTGCGTCGGACTCAGGCGAAACCACGAAAACGCAGCTTAGTGGAGTGGCGCAATCCGGTAGTCGCCCCGTCGGGCCGAAACCCGGCGCGACGCGCCGCCGGACCCGGTGGACTGCCCGCGAAGGCGCTTCCGGACGGCACGGGGGAGCGGTCGCGACACCCCGGCCGAGGGGTGTTTGCAGCGGCGTTCCGGCAGCTCGACGCAGCGAGGCGGCACCTGCGCCCTTGCCCGCTAGACTGACGCAGTGTCTCCTCCGGCCGATCGCGCGAACAGTCGACGCCGCCAGCCCCGGCGCCGCGGTTCGGCCGGTAATGCGCCGAAACCCCGCATGCGTACCGTCCGGGAGACCTCGGCGGGCGGACTCGTGGTCGACGGTCTCGACGGCCCCCGCGACAAAGCCTCCGCCGCCCTCATCGGACGCACCGATCGGCGCGGCCGCCTACTGTGGTCGCTACCGAAAGGACATATCGAAGAGGGGGAGACGGCCGAACAGACCGCGATCCGCGAGGTCGCGGAGGAGACCGGTATCCACGGCACGGTGGTCGCCGAACTGGGCAGCATCGACTACTGGTTCGTCACCGAGGGCCGCCGGGTACACAAGACGGTGCATCACTACCTCATGCGGTCGATCGGCGGGGAACTGTCCGACGCCGACGTGGAGGTCACCAAGGTGGCCTGGGTTCCCTTGGGCGAACTCGATTCCCGGCTCGCGTACGCCGACGAACGCAGGCTGGCGGAGGTGGCGAAGCGGCTGATCGATCGGATGGAGAACGGCAGACAATGACGCGTGCGGGGTCCCTGCGTCCGAACAGGCCGCTGCACCGCTGGCTGCTGTCGCTCGTCACGGTGATGCTGGCCGTCGTGGCGACCGGCGTCTGCGCCGTGCCCGCCGCCGGCCAGCCCGACGGCAACGGCTACGGCAGCAGTACCGGCCCGAAATTCCTGAAGCTGTCCCTGGATTCGGTGACGCCCACGGTCATCACCACCACCAGCGACCCCTACTTCGTGGTCTCGGGAACCGTCACCAACATCGGCGACCGCGTGGTCGACGACATCAGCATCCGCGTCCAGCGGGCCCGGCCCGTGACCGCGGCCAGCGAACTGCGCACCGCGCTGCAGCTGGATCAGATCAACTACGACGTCACCGGTGCGTTCCGAGCGGTGTCCGACCGGCTCAGCCCGGGCGACCATCAACAGTTCAGCTTCACCGTGGCCCTGCGCGGCGGCGGCGATATGCCCAGCGACGTCACCGACCTCCAGATCACCGAGCCCGGCGTCTATCCGCTGCTGCTGAACGTCAACGGCGAACCCGCCTACGGCAATCAGGCCCGACTCGACGACGCGCGCTTCCTACTGCCCGTACTCGGCGTCCCGGCCACCGCCGACACCTCCGTCGACGCCCCGCCGCCGGTTCCGGCCGCCCCCGCCGCGCCGCCGGTGGCCACCACCATGCTGTGGCCGCTGGCCGACCGGCCCCGGCTGATGGCCGGCATCCCCGGCTCGGTGGACGGTCAGGCGCTGCTCACCGACGACGAGCTGGCCTCCTCGCTGAGCTCCGGCGGGCGTCTCGACCAACTGCTCTCGGCCCTGGAATCGGCGCTGCGCAACGACAGCCGCTCCGGCGGCGGGCTGGCCTCGGCGCTGTGTCTGGCCATCGACCCGGACCTGCTGGTCACGGTGTCGGCGATGATCACCGGCTACCGCGTGCTGGCCAGTCCATCCGATCCGGACGGACCCACCCGCGTGGGCACCGGCGCGCAGGCCGCCAAGACCTGGCTGGACCGGCTGCGCACCGTCGCCTCCGGATTATGCACGGTGGCACTGCCGTTCGCGCAGGTCGACGAGACCGCGCTGGCCGCCGTCAACGATCCGGCCCTCACCCATCGGGCGCTGGTCGCCCCCGCCGACGTGGTCGACTCCCTGCTCTCGGTCACCTCGCTGCGCGGGGTGAATCTGCCCGACGCGGGCACCATCGACGTCGAGGCGGCGCATCTGCTGGCCGCGCACGGCGTCACCACCGCCGTACTCGCCGACAACGCGGTCGTCCCCACCGACGGCCGGTCCACCGCCACCGCCGACGACACCATCGACGCACCCGCCCCGGCCGAGAATCCGGACATGGTGCGGCTGCCCGACATCCCGCTGAATCCGGTGGCGGGCGCGCCGCCGCCGATCGATCCCGGACTGCGGGTGGCCACCTTCGACATCTGGTCGGCCACCGCGCTGGCCGCCATCGGCTCCCATCCGCCGACGCCGTCGTTCACCCCGCAGTCGGTGCGCTACGACGTCAACGCCGACTCCCGCCCCGCGCGACTCCAGGACGCTCTCGGCGCCATCTCCTGGTCTGCGTTGAACCCGCGGCCGGACCGGCCGGGGGCGGCGCTGTTCATGCCGCCGCAGCAGTGGGGCGCGAATCGGGAGGAGGCCACCGCGCTGCTCGAGCAGCTGCAGCTGCTCTTCCGCGACAATCTCGCCGTCCCGCGCCCGTTCACCGACCTGCTGACCCAGCCCGCCGACCCGCAGCCCTACGAGCTCGACTATCTGAGCCAGGCCGCCGACGAATCGGTGCCGCGGCATTTCGTGGACCCGGTGCGCGCCCAGGCGCATCGCATTACCGAACTGATGAACGCGCTGGTGGAGGTGCCGCAGCAGGAGCTGAGCCCGCGCGCCTTCCTCACCCCGCTGCGCGACGATCTGATCCGAACCCTGACGCTGTCGGATCGGCGCAGCGGTGGCCAGCCCGACACCGTCGCCCAGCGCCGCCTCGACCAGACCACCGGCACCCTGCACGAACTGTTCGGATCGGTGACCGTGCTGCCGCCGGGCGGCGTCTACACCCTCGCCTCGGAACAGAGTCCGCTGCTGCTGGTGGCGCGCAACGACCTGCCGGTCGCCATCCGCGTCGAATTCCGCATCGACGCGCCCGCCGAGACGAAGATCACCGATGTCGGCGAGGAGGTATTGCCCGCCAAGGGCACCCGCTCCTTCCAGATCCCCACCGAGGTGAGTGACAGCCGAAACTTGGTGATACCCATCGCACTTACCACGCCGGACGGGGTGCCGCTCGGCGATGCCGTAACGGTATCGGTGCGTTCCAACGCCTATGGTCAGGCGTTGGCGATAATTACCGGGTGCGCGGGCGCGCTGCTGTTCCTGCTGGCCGGACGCCGCCTGTGGCACCGCTTCCGCGGGCAGGCCGATCCGGCCGATGAGGGGTTCGATCCGGAGACCCGACGTCGGGTGAATCGGTTCCGGCGTGCCCGCAAGCGGGAGATGCAACGACAGGAGGACCGATGAGCGAACACGGTGAACCGCGCTCATCGGGCCGCGAACCCGAGGGGCCGCCGTCACGGCGCGCCCCCTCCGCACCCTGGGAGCGAGGCGTGGGACGACAACCCGGTGGACCCGGAATGCCGCCGGGCCGACCGCAACCGCGGCAAGGACAGCCCCAGCCCGGACCGGAGCAACCCGCGCACCCGCAACCGAGACCGGGACAGCCCGGCCGCCCACAACCCCGACACGGCCAGCCGCAGCCACGGCAGGGGCAGCCGGGGCGGCCGCAGCCGCGCCCCGGCCCGCTACCAGGTCAACCGTCCGGTCCCCCCTCGGGACCGGAGTATCCGGCACCCGAACCACCCGTCATGCGGCGACCGGCCGGACTACCGCCCCGGCCGCAACCGCCCCAGCACCCGGAACCCCAGCGCCCTGCGTCCCAGTACTCAGAACCCCAGTACTCGGAACCCGAGTACCCGGCATCCCAGCGCCCGCGCCCCGAACCCCAGCGCCCGCGCCACGCCGCCCACGGGCAGGTGCCTCCGGAGGAGCGCTACCACTGGGGACATGTCACACCGCCGCCGCAGCGGCCCGTCCAACCCCAGCGCTATCCGACGCCGCCCTCGGACCGCCAGCCGCTACCGCGCACCACCGTGGTGAAAACGGCCCAGCAGGCCGAGAGCTCGAACGCCCGCCTGGTCAAGGAGTCCGGGTCCATCGCGTTCGCCACGCTGATCAGCCGCATCACCGGATTCGGCAAACAGCTGCTGCTGCTCACCGTGCTCGGCCCGGCCATCGCCAGCGCCTACACCGTCGCGGCCACCATCCCGACCATGATCTCCGAACTGCTGGTCGGCGCGGTGCTCACCGCCATCGTGGTGCCGACCCTGGTGCGTGCGGAGAAGGAGGACCCCGACGGCGGCGCGGCCTTCGTCCGGCGGCTGTACACCGCCGCCCTCACGGTGCTGGGCATCGGCACCCTGCTGGTGACGGCCGCCGCGCCGGTGCTCGTCACGCATGTCTTCCTGTCCGACGACGGTGAGGTGAACGTCGCCCTCACCACCGCGCTGACCTTCCTGCTGCTGCCCGCCATCGTCTTCTACGGCATGACGGCGCTGCTCACGGCCATCCTCAATACCCATCAGGTGTTCAAACCCGGTGCCTGGGCTCCGGTGCTGAACAACGTCGTGGTGCTCGTCGTCCTGGTGCTGTACGCCGTGACGCCGGGGGAGATCACCCTCGACCCGGTGCGCATGGGCGAGCCGAAACTGCTGCTACTCGGACTCGGCGTCACCATCGGCGTGATCGTGCAGGCGATGAGCCTGCTGCCCGCCATCCGCCGCGAGGGCATCAGCCTGAAGCCGCTGTGGGGCGTGGACGACCGGCTCAAGATGTTCGCGGGCATGGGCGCGGCCATCATCCTGTACGTCCTGATCAGTCAGGCCGGATGGGTGATCGCCACCCGCATCTCCTCGCATGTGGACGCCGCGGGTCCGGCCATCTACCAGAACGCCTGGCTGCTGCTGCAACTCCCGTACGGCGTGCTCGGCGTGACCGTGCTGACCGCGATCATGCCGCGGCTGTCCCGCAATGCCGCCGCCGACGACACCCCCGCCGTGGTGGACGATCTCGGCGCGGCGACCCGGCTCACCATGATCGCGCTGCTGCCGGTGGTCGTCTTCATGACGCTGGCCGGACCGCAGATCGGTCAGGCGCTCTACGGCTACGGCAACTTCGGCGGCGACGCGCGACGGCTCGGCGAGGCCGTGGCCTGGTCGGCGTTCACGCTGATCCCGTACGCGCTGGTGCTGATCCACCTGCGCGTGTTCTACGCCCGGGAGCAGGCGTGGACCCCAACCTGGATCATTCTCGGCATCACCACCGTGAAGGTGGTGTTCTCCGCGATCATGCCGATGGTGCTCGGACCCGACCAGGTGGTGATCGGCCTCAGTCTGGCCAATGGTCTCGGCTTCGTGGCGGGCGCGGTGATCGGCGGCTTCCTGCTGCATCGCAGCCTCGGCGACCTGCGCATGACCAATGTGGGCCGCACCATCACGCGGGTGCTGCTGGCGTCACTGGCCGGTGGCGCGGTCATGTGGATCGTGGACCAGGTGCTGGGGCTGCACCGGCTGTCGGACTCCTTCGGCGGGCTGGGCTCGCTGGTGCGGGTCGGGCTCACCGCCATCGTCATGTTCGCGGTGGCCTTCGGTCTGATGCGACTGGCCGGCATTCCGGAGATCGTGGCCATCACCGTCGCCATCTCGCGCCGCCTCGGCTTCGCGCCGCCCGCACCCGATCTGGATCTGGAAGGTCCGGCCGACGGCGTCGACGCCACCATGGTGCTGCCCATGGCCGATCTGCGGGCCGCGCCGTACTACTACCGGTACGACCCGTACCTGGACGCGCAGACCATGGTGCTGCCGGTCGTTCGACCCGAGGCGGTTGACAACACTGGAAAGGGTCAATTCCCGTACCCTGTTCCGGAGAGAAACGCAACCGCCGGATCCGGCGTTCGCGGCGAGACCGGTTCGGGTACTCGCGCAGTGTCGGGCGGCGACGCCCGCGCGGCGTCGGAGACCGACGATCGCGCCGTCGGCGACCCGATCCAGGAGCGGACTTCGACATTTTACGGCGAAGGAGGAACGAGGGTGAGCGACGACGCGGCGGGCGGCGTCCCGGCCGCCGAATCTGCGACGGCCGCGGGAGGCGGGCTCTCGACCGACGTTCCTCCGGGTTCGCAGACCGGAGCAGCGCCGGAGAGAGCCGAGGCGGCGGACACCGCCGACGCCCCGGCCCAGCAAGAGCGGCAAGCGGATTCGGGCCACGAGGCACCGGCCGATCCCACGCAGACCGGTGTCATGCCCATGCCGCCGCTACGTGTGGAGGCACCGTCCAAACGAGTTCAGCGCGGCCCCAAGCTGATCGCGGGCGCATCCGTGGCGGGTGGCCGCTACCGGCTGCTCGCCGGGCACGGCGGCGCGCGCGGCCTGCGGTTCTGGCAGGCCCTGGACGTGAAGTTGGACCGCGAGGTCGCGCTGACCTTCGTGGACGCCGACCAGAAGGCCGCGGACAACTCCGGACACGATGGGCCGCAAGCCATTCTGTCGCGCACCCTGCGCCTGGGCCGGATCAACTCACCGGGTCTGGCGCGCGTGCTCGACGTGGTGCGCGGCTCCTCGGGCGGCATCGTCGTGGCGGAATGGACACCGGGTCGATCGCTGCGCGAGATGGCCGAGACGCAGCCCTCGCCCATCGGCGCGGCCCGCGCCATCCGGGCCCTGGCCGCGGCGGCCGAACTCGCCCACCGCGGCGGCGGCTCGCTGTCCATCGATCACCCGGACCGGATTCGCATCAGCGCCTCCGGTGACGCGGTGCTCGCCTTCCCCGGCACCCTCGCCGACTCCGACGCGCAGTCGGACGTGCGCGGGCTCGGCGCCATGCTCTACGCCCTCACCGTCGCCCGCTGGCCCATCCGCACCGGCGGGATGACGGGCAGCGCGGCCACCGTGGGCGGGCTCCGGCTGGCCGATTTCGGGCCCGACGGCACCCCCGTGGAGCCTCGCCAGATCCGCCCGGAGGTGCCGTTCGAGATCTCGGCGGTGGCGGTGCGCTCGCTGGAGTCGAACAAGGGCGTACGCACCGCCGCGACCGTGCAGCACGTGCTGGAGCAGGCGTCGGTGGTCGATCAGAAGACCGACTTCATTCCGGTGCTGCGACTCGGACAGCGCGCCCCCAGCGCACCCGATGAGACGCTCGCCGATCCGGAACTGCTCGCCGCCGAGAAGGAACGCTCGCAGCGGATGATGTGGATCCTGGTCGGGCTCGGCGTGCTCGCCGCGCTGGTGGTCGGCGTGGTGATCTGGTGGCTGTTGAGCATCTTCGCGCCGGGGGCGTCCGATCAGCCGCTCAACGAGCAGCGCAATATCGGCCTCACCACGGCCACCTCGGCACCGGCCGTCCCCGGCGGCCCCGCGCCGGAGCCCACTCCGGCCGCGCCGACGGGTGGGGTGCCGATGCCCATCACGGGCGTCTCGGTGTACTCCCCGGAGGGCACGCCCGACAATATCGGCGGTGTGTCGGCGGTGCTGGACAATGATCCGGCCACCTTCTGGCGCACCGACCAGTACTTCCAGCAGTTCCCGGCCCTGAAGAACGGGGTCGGGGTGCTGGCCACGCTGGGCAGCCCGGGCAAGCTCACCAAGGTGGTGATCGACTCGCAGACCCCGGGGACGATGGTGGAGATCCGCAGTTCACCGACCGCGGCGCCGACCCTCGATCAGACGCAGCTGATCGGGTCGGCGACGCTCGGCGAGGGGGCCACCGAGATTCCGGTGAGCTCCGAGCAGTCGACCCGCTACGTGCTGATCTGGATCACCGCCCTGGGCAACAACGGGGGCCAGTACCAGTCCTCGCTCTCCGAAGTGCATTTCGAAGCCGCGCCCTAGTCGCGCCACCGCGCCCGGTGACCCCGGCCGCCCGCACGTCACAGCGCCGTGACCACACCGGCCTTCCGCACCGCCCCACATCCGCCCGATTCGCCCGAAAACGCCCGCTAGCTGCGTCTTTCTTCGCCGGATCGTTGCTGTCGAATCGTGACGCTGGATATGATCAGCCGAACTCTTCGGCAGGGGTTTGTATTGTCGCAATCGAACGAACGCCACGAGGGCTTGTCCGACACGCCCGACCATGCGCTGCTCTCCGCACACGCCCGAGGAGACCGGTACGCGTTCGCGGAACTGCTGCGCCGCCACCGGGATCACCTGTGGCAGACCGCCGTCCGCGCCTCCGCCACCCCGGAGGACGCCGCGGATTCGCTACAGGACGCCCTGCTGTCCGCCCACCGCAAGGCCGCCTCCTTCCGCGGCGATGCCGAGGTGCGCAGTTGGCTGCATACCATCGTGTTGCACGCGTGTCTGGATCGGATTCGTCGCAACAAGCTCCGCCGCACGGTACCGTTACCCGACGAGACGCTGTACGAACCCCCTTATGCCCGAGATGATTTCGCGGCCCGGGAGGCGACGCTGATCGTGGACGCGGCCCTGTTCGGCCTGCCCGCCGATCAGCGCACCGCACTGGTGGCCGTTGAGCTGGAAGGGTATTCGGTCGCGGATGCCGCGAAACTGCTGGGCGTACCGGAGGGCACGATCAAGAGCCGGTGCGCCCGCGGTCGACGGCGGCTCGAACAACAGTTGAAATCCCTGCGCGAGGACGGGAACCGAACCTAGCGCAGCTGCGTCCTACATAGAAGCGAAGTGAATGTCGATGTTCTCGCGGACCCCGGTACCGGTCCGCGACTTCCCATGACAGGCCCGACCTGGAGGGGCAATGGACGAGCACGAGACAGCTGGAGGCGTGATGGCGACCGACACCGTGCCGCAACCTCCCTACTCGCCCGAACTGCTCGCCGACCTGCACGCCGGGAACATGCCCGCACAGCTGTCGCGGCGGCTCTGGCCACAGGTGCGTCGCGATCCGAGTGCCATGCGCTACCTGCGCTCCCTCGACCGGGTGAACGGCGACCTGCGCGCGCTGGGCCGTGACGACCGCATCGTCCACCCCATGCCCGCCGAGGTCACCGCCCGCCTCGAGCGCATGATCGACGACCTCGTGAACACCCCCGATCCGAGCGAACGAATGGCCACCGTGCACCGCCTGCATCCCGACCGCGCCAACCCCGCGGCCACCGCCCCCATGCCCGCCGTCTCCCCGTTCGACACCGGCGAACTCACCGCCACCGATCTCGACCCCATCGAATCCGACCTCATCGAAACCTATACGGACAGCGACTATTTCGACGACGCCCCGCGCGATCCGGCACCGTGGACCACCCGACTGCGATGGATCACCGCCGTCGCGGCCGCGGTCGCACTCGTCGCCGGAGCCTTCGTCGCCGCCCCCGCCCTGCGCGGCGACGACGCCCCGCCGATGGCCGATCCCGCACCGCTGCGACTGACCGATGACCTCACCTCCACCACCGTGCTCAGCGCGCTGGGCCGCTACGACGCCACCGGCCCCCTCGCCACCCGGGAAACGCTCACCGGCTGCCTCGCGGGCGCGGGCCTGGACCGCGCCATCCTCGGCTCCCGCGATGTCATCTACGGCGGGCAGGACGCCGCCCTCGTCCTCCTCACCGGACCGGAGGCTCCCACGATCACCGCCGTGGTGCTCGGGGCCGACTGCACACCGGACGATCCCCGGGTGCTCGCCAATACCGATATCGGCTGACCCACCGCGACCCGGGCGAGCCGCTGCGACCTGATCCACGGCGACCTGATCCACGGCGACCTGGCCCACGCCGTCCTGCCCGCTCAGCAGCCGCGGGAACAACAGCGTTTAGGCTGTTGTTGACCGACACGCTGAGTTTCACACTGCCTCGGAGGGCCCCTTGAGCACGCCTGTACGCGACCTGATCATCGTCGGTTCCGGACCAGCTGGCTACACCGCAGCCGTGTACGCGGCGCGCGCGGAACTCGAACCCCTGCTGTTCGAGGGCACCCAATTCGGCGGCGCGCTCATGACCACCACCGAGGTGGAGAACTTCCCCGGCTTCCGCGACGGCATCATGGGCCCGGATCTCATGGAGGAGATGCGCGAGCAGGCCAAGCGGTTCGGCGCCGACATCCGCACCGAGGACGTCGACGAGCTCGACCTCACCGGTCCGATCAAGAAGGTCGTGGTCGGCGGCGAGACCCACGAGGCCTACGCGGTCATCCTGGCCATGGGTTCGGCCGCCCGCTACCTGGGCGTACCCGGTGAGCAGAAGCTGCTCGGCCGCGGCGTCAGCGCCTGCGCCACCTGCGACGGCTTCTTCTTCAAGGGCCAGGACATCGTGGTGGTCGGTGGCGGCGACTCCGCCATGGAGGAGGCCACCTTCCTCACCAAGTTCGCCTCCAGCGTCACCATCGTGCACCGCCGCGAGGAGTTCCGCGCCTCCCGCATCATGCTCGAGCGCGCCAAGGCCAACGAGAAGATCCGCTTCGTCCTCAACAGCGAGGTCGTGGAGGTCAACGGTGAGAACAGCGTCACCAGCCTGACGCTGCGCGACACCCGGACCGGGGAGACCTCGGAATTCCCCGCCACCGGCCTGTTCGTCGCCATCGGCCATGACCCGCGCAGCGAGCTGGTGCGCGGCCAGGTGGAGCTGGACGGCGAGGGCTACGTGCAGGTGCAGGGGCAGAGCACCTACACCTCGCTGCCGGGCGTCTTCGCCGCGGGCGATCTGGTCGATCACACCTACCGGCAGGCCATCACCGCCGCCGGAACGGGCTGCCGCGCGGCCATCGACGCCGAGCGCTGGCTGGCCGAACAGGGCGACATCACCAGCAACACTCTCGATCACGCCGGTCAGCCGGTCGAAGTAACCCAGTAGGAGAATCATGTCCGACGCCAAGACCTCCGCGACGATCACCGTCACCGACCAGACCTTCGCGGATCAGGTGCTGATCAGCGACAAGCCGGTGCTGGTCGACTTCTGGGCGACGTGGTGCGGTCCGTGCAAGATGGTCGCCCCGGTGCTGGAGGAGATCGCCGCCACCCACGGCGACAAGATCACCATCGCCAAGCTGGACGCCGACGCCAATCCGGAGACCTCGAAGCACTACGGCATTCTGTCGTTGCCTACCATGGTGCTGTTCCAAGGGGGCAAGGAAACCAAGCGAATTGTCGGAGCGAAGGGCAAAGCGGCCCTTCTGCGCGAACTCGAAGGCGTCATCTGACGACGCTGGATAGGATCTGGCGCGAGTAGGAGCCTGTGGTTCACCGCGGGCTCCTACCTCCGGCCCCTGACGCTACCGCCGGGGTAGGATTCCTGCACTCGACAGATTGCCGAAATTCGGTCCGGGTCTGAGACAATCGACCGACGCTCCGGTCGTGCGGAAGGTGTGAACCAACGCATGAGTGGGTACCCGGGTTGGCGGAAGGAAAGGGCTCTCACGCATGCACCGACTTCGTCACGGCGATAGTGGACCAGCCGTAGCAGAGGTTCGGAGCACCCTCGCAAGTCTCGGATTCCTGCACACTCACCCGCATTCCGATCAGTCGGGACCGAATGGTGAGTACTGGAAGGATTCGGACGCTGTTTTCGATCATGATCTGGATTCCGCGGTCCGCGCCTTCCAGCAGTATCGCGGTCTGCTCGTGGACGGCGTCGTCGGCCCCGCCACCTATCGGGCGCTGAAGGAGGCGTCCTACCGACTGGGTGCGCGCACCCTCATCTACCAGCTGTCCGCTCCGCTGTACGGCGACGACGTCGCGACACTCCAGCGCCGACTGCAGGACCTGGGCTTCTACGTGCACCGCGTGGACGGGTATTTCGGCCCGCACACCCACGAGGCGCTCACCGCCTTCCAACGTGAGATCGGTCTCGCTTCCGACGGCATCTGCGGCCCGGACACCCTGCGGTCGCTGGATTTGCTGGGCGCTCGCGTAACCGGCGGCAACCCGCACCGCATCGCCGAGGAAGAGGTGGTGCACCGCGCCGGACCGCAGCTCACCGGCAAGCGCATCGTCATCGATCCCGGCCTCGGCGGCCCGGACAAGGGGTTCGCCGTACCCACCGAATTCGGTGATGTGTACGAGTCGGAGATCCTGTGGGACTTGGCCTCCCGGCTCGAGGGCCGCATGGCGGCCACCGGTATGGAGACCTTCCTGTCGCGGCCGTGGGGAGCCAATCCCTCCGACGCGGAGCGCGCGGAGACCTCCAACACGTTCGATGCCGACCTCATGATCTCGCTGCGCTGCGCCACCAATCCGAGCCCGTCGGCCAGCGGGGTGGCAAGCTTCCACTTCGGCAATTCACATGGCTCCACCTCGATGATCGGCCAGGTGCTGGCCGGTTTCATCCAGCGTGAGATCGTGGCGCGCACCTCGCTGCAGGACTGTCGCACCCACGCCCGCACCTGGGATCTGCTGCGGCTCACCAAGATGCCCACCGTGCAGGTCGATATCGGCTATCTCACCAATGATTACGACGCCTCGGTACTCACCAATCCGCGCATGCGGGACGTGATCGCCGAAGCGATCCTGATCTCCGTGAAACGCCTCTACCTGCTCGGTCAGGACGACCAGCCGACCGGCACCTACACCTTCGCGGAACTGCTGGCCGAGGAACTGGCCGCCGCCGACCGCATCTGAGCGCGCAAGCGGTCACGAAAGACGTGAGCCCCCAGGACATCCTGGGGCTCTTTCGTTATCCGAGGGTGCGCGTCCCCGCGGGTGCTCAGAGCGTGAGCACCCGTCCCGGGACGGTCATCGACGCGGCCGCGAGCAACTGGTCGAGCGCGCGCTCCACATCTTCCTTCCACAGGTGGTCGCTGTCGAGTTCCAATCGCAGCCGTGGAAACCGGTGGTGGGAGGCAACGACCTTGAATCCCACGTCCTCCAGGAAGTCGGCCTCGATCATGCAGTTGTCCGGAGTGCAGGTATGTGATGCCGAAGCGGTCGGAATGCCGTGCGGGGGAGTGGAGATGCGTTCCATCAGCCGCATGGAACCGAGCAGACGGTCCGGCATGGCGGTGCTGGGCGGCTCCCGACGAATGCCGAACGCCTCGATGGCCCGTACACCGCGACGCACCAGATCGGCCACCACGGCCTGGATCAGCTGATGGGCTATGTCGTTGTCCTGGTACGGCATTTCGGACCGCAGCGTGGTCAGCAGGACCGCGTCCGGGCTCACCGGCGAGGTGGGGAAGAGTCCGGCGCGCGGCACCGCGCTCGGCGGCGAGTACAGCGCGCAGCCGACGGACTGCCCGTCCACCAGGGCCACCTGTCCGCATGATCCCCACTCCAGCATGACGGTGGAGAGCCAGGCTTCCTTCTCGAAGACCGGATCGCTGAATTCGTAGCAGTCCGCGGCCACTGCCGGATCGATCTCCCAGAACACGCAGCGGCGCGCGTGCCCAGGCAGCTTGTCGAGTCCGTCGAGAGTCAGTGCGGTAACACTGCTGGACACCGCGCTCATCCACCTCTCCGCGAGGTCGGCGCGCAGCCACGAGCCGCTACGAGGCTTACCCGGTGAGTTACCACGACCCTGACGAGATCAGTTGTCACCTACCGAACCTTTCGTTTGGGTCATCCGGAGCGCGCACTACCAGTCCATTCTGATCCAGGCTCGAGGCAGCTCGGCGAGCACCCCGACGAACAAGACCGTCACTGTGACGTTTCGGCTCCGGGCCCAGGGTTAGGGCTTTGTCTGCTCCATCAGGCTCACAATTCGCTCCAGATCGTCGATGGATCCGAACTCGACGACGATCTTGCCCTTGCGCTTGCCCAGTGCCACGGTGACCCGAGTGTCGAAGGATTCCGACAGCCGCTCCGCCACATCCTGGAGACCCGGCATCTGGATGGGCTTACGCTTCGGCGCCGGGGGAGTGGCGGCGGTATCCGGGTTCCGGTTGGCGAGGGTGACCGCTTCCTCGGTGGCCCGGACCGAGAGCCCTTCGGCGACGATCCGCGCCGCGAGCGCCTCCTGTGCTTCGGCTCCCGCCTCCAGGGACAGCAGGGCGCGGGCATGTCCGGCGGAAAGCACTCCGGCCGCGACCCGGCGCTGCACCGGGATGGGGAGCTTGAGTAGGCGGATCATATTGGTCACCACCGGACGGGAGCGGCCCAGTCGCGCGGCCAATTCCTCGTGGGTGACGCCGAACTCCTCCAGCAGCTGCTGATAGGCCGCCGCCTCTTCGAGCGGATTCAGCTGCACACGATGGATGTTCTCCAACAGCGCATCGCGCAGCAGCGAGCCGTCGGCGGTCTCGCGCACGATCGCCGGAATGGCGGTGAGCCCGGCTTCCTGACTGGCCCGCCACCGCCGCTCGCCCATGATGAGCTGATAGCGGGGCGTCGGCGACTCCGCCAACTGGCGCACCACGATCGGCTGCATGAGGCCGAACTCCTTGATGGAGTGCACCAGTTCGGCCAGCGCCTCTTCCTCGAAGACGGTGCGCGGCTGCTTCGGATTGGGCTCGATCAGCTCCGGCGCAATCTCCCGATACACCGCGCCCGCATCCGCGCCCGGCTCCGCGCCCACATCCGCCGCGGCCTCGCCGTCGGCCGGATCGGGTACGCGATGCAGGTACGCCGTAGCGGGTTGCGGCCCAATCGGGTCCAGGCCGATGACGACATTGGCAGCGGCACTGCCGAGGCCCTGGGTCGCCGCGGGCCCGGTCGGGATCAGCGCGGCGAGACCGCGTCCCAGTCCACCTTTCTTCGCCTGACTCATCGGCCTATCGACCCCTTTCATCCGTGTGTGATTCTCCCGCCGCGGCCGGGGTGGCCCGAGCCGCGATCTCGCGCCCGGCGTCGAGGTAGCTCATCGCTCCTCGCGAACCGGGATCGTAGTTGAGCACCGTCATGCCGTAGCCGGGCGCTTCGGACACCTTGACGCTGCGCGGGATGACCGACTTCAGCACCGCGTCGCCGAAGTGGCCGCGCACCTCCTCGGCCACCTGGTCGGCCAGTTTGGTGCGGCCGTCGTACATGGTGAGCACGACGGTGGAGACGTGCAGGGCGGGGTTGAGGTGCGATTGGATCAGGCTGATGTTGCGGAGCAGCTGACCTACACCCTCCAACGCGTAGTACTCGCACTGGATGGGGATCAGCACCTCCTTGGCGGCCACCATCGCATTGACGGTGAGCAGACCGAGCGAGGGCGGGCAGTCGATCATCACGTAGTCGATGTCGTACCCGGCGAGATTGGCGTCCTGGATGGCGGTCTTCAGGCGGCTCTCGCGCGCCACCATGGAGACGAGTTCGATCTCCGCGCCGGCGAGGTCGATGGTCGCCGGAATGCACAGCAGCCGCTCATTGTGCGGGCTCTGTTGGATCGCATCCCGGACCGACACCTCGCCGATGAGTAGCTCGTAGCTCGACGGCACCCCGGAGTGGTGTTCGACGCCGAGTGCAGTGCTGGCATTGCCCTGCGGATCGAGGTCGATCACCAGCACGCGCATCCCCTGCAGGGCGAGGGCGGCGGCGAGGTTGACCGCCGTGGTGGTCTTGCCGACACCGCCCTTCTGATTGGCGATGGTGATGACGCGCTGCTCCTTGGGGCGCGGAATGCTGGCCGTGCCCGGATGCAGGATCTGGCTGGCGCGGTGCGCTTCCGCCGCTATCGGGGTTTCGGCGGGGGAGATGTTCCCGAAGGCAGTGCGGCCGAACTCTTCAGCGCCGGCGCCCCCACTCTCCAGCAATCCGGGGACCCGCGACGTTGTTTCCCGTGAAACATTCGCCGGACCGTTCGACATACAGGCTCCTAACCCCGAGAACTTCAAGACACGTGGTCGAGCTGATTTGCGCACCCATGCCACCGCAGCCACGCTCGTGGGCGAGTGGGCGGTGTCGCCACTTGCCTACGATCACGCGACGCTGCGTACTCACCGAGAGGATGCGAGGTGCGAGATCGATACCCATTCCGAAGCCACTTCCGAGCCGGGTGCCGGGCATCGCGGGTCTGCGCTCGCTCGACGCTCCTAGCTTGCCAGCACCGAACACAATACGGAAGCTGAACGGCACTGATCACTGTCCGACACGCACTCGCATCGCCGAAGTTCGGGTTTCGCGCACACTTTTCACGATGTTTCACATGAAACATGCGCTCCGGGCGTGGGTTCGGGCGGTCGCTCCGATCAGTCCGCGTCGAGGGCGATCGGTTCGGAGTCGGCCGATGTTTCCCGTGAAACAAGGTCGTGGGTGTAGACGGAGATGGCGAGCCGGGCATCGACTGCGGCGACGCGAGCGAGAGTCACGGGGGAGAGCATCGGCTGTCCGACGTGTCCGTCCACGGCGGCATCGAAGCCGATATCGAAGACGCGATCCTCGGCCTCGTCCCACCGCGCCCGCGCCGCCGCGGGCAGCTGTTCGACCGCCGCGCAGCACGCTGCCGCGACCACATCCGGATCGTCCATGGTCTCGAGGTACGCCTCGAACGACAGCATCCAGCGCCCCGGCTCCATCTCGCCGCAGTAGAGGAGTGAGACGTCTCGCCCGAGTGCCTCGAGTGCCGCGCCCAGACTCGTGAGGTCCGCGCTATCGCGAACCTCCACATCCACATTCAGGAATCGAACCGACATCCCATACCCTCCGACTCAGCGCCCGCGCCGCTGCTGCCGACGCTCGGCGCGGGGGAGACGCTCGGCACTGATGACAACCGTCGGAGTGGACAGCACGCCCACTCCGCATTCCATTACCCGCGGCCGCCCCGCCCCGGCGCGGGTCAGCTCACCGCGATCGCGCTCCAACTCCTCGGCCGCGCTGGCTCCCTTGAGGGCGAGCATCCGGCCGTGCTCGTGCACCAGCGGCATGGACCAGCCCGCCAGCTTCGCAAGCGGAGCGACCGCGCGGGAGGTGACCACATCCGCACCGCCGGCTTCCTTCTTCACACCGGACTGTTCAGCGCGCCCGCGCACCACGGTGACATCCAGTCCGGCCGACTCGATGAACTCGGCCAGAAACACGGTTCGGCGGAGCAGCGGCTCCACCAGAGTGATGCGGAGGTCCGGCCGCGCGATGGCGAGCGGGATTCCGGGCAGCCCCGCACCGCTGCCGACGTCGACCACGGTCGAACCCGGCGCAATGAGCTCACCCACCACCGCGCAGTTGAGGATGTGGCGATCCCACAGCCGCGGCACCTCCCTGGGCCCGATGAGTCCGCGCTCCACGCCCGCGGTCGCGAGCGCCCGGCAGTACTTCTCGGCCAGCGCGAGTCGATCACCGAAGACCACCGCCGCCTCAGCGGGCGGCGCGAGATCGGGAGCGGTCACATCGGCATCCGGTTCCACGTGAAACATCCTTCCGAAGAAGTGGAATCAAACTTCCCCGCAGTGAAGCGGCGGGGCGGGGGGACTAGAGATAAGCGTAGGGCCCCCGGTTCTCGGAACCAGGGGCCCTACGGGTTTCGCGGCTTCCGTGTCAGCCCGGGAGGACGACCACGCGACGGTTCGGTTCCACGCCTTCGCTCTCGCTGACCACACCGTCGACGGCCGCCACGGCGTCGTGCACGATCTTGCGCTCGAACGGCGTCATGGGAGCGAGCGATTCACGCTCTCCCGTCTCCGCCACCCGGCGGGCCGCCTCGGTGCCCAGCGCGCTGAGCTCCGAGCGGCGCTTCGCCCGCCAGCCCGCCACATCGAGCATGAGGCGGCTGCGCACACCGGTCGTCTGCTGCACGGCCAGGCGGGTCAGCTCCTGGAGCGCGTCGAGCACCTCCCCGCGCCGACCGACGAGCTTGTCCAGATCCTTGCCGCCGTCGATGCTCACCACCGCGCGGTCACCCTCGACATCGAGATCGATATCGCCGTCGAAGTCGAGGACGTCCAGTAACTGCTCGAGGTAGTCGCCCGCGATCTCACCCTCTTCGATGAGTGCTTCCTCGGCATCGTTCGCGACATCATCGTTCACGACATCGGCCTCGGTGTCCGCGGCAGCAGCCGTCACAGTGGAATCCCCTCCGTCGGTCTCAACAGTCATTGTCGTTTCCTTAATCTGCAATTGTCCGGCGCAGCCTCACGCCGATGAAAGCTGATGACGCTGATGAATGCTGATGGCTCAGCGCCGCTTCTTCTGATTGGCGCGCCCGCGACTGCCGGAGCGCTTCTTGCCGCCACCGCTCGACTTGGCGGCGGGCTTGGCGGGCGGCTTGGCGCCGTTCTGCGTCGCGGGGGGAGCGGCATCGGAGGAGTCGTCGGCCGCATCCGCATCGGCCCTATCCGAATCGGCAATGGCGGCGGGCTTCTTGCGGGTGTCGACCGGCTTGGCGCCCGGCTTCGGAGCATTCGCGGCCCGACGCTCGATGGCGGCGGCCTTCTTCGCCTCTTCTTCCTTCTCCATATGACCGAAGACGAGGTGCTGCTGTACGTAGGTCCAGATGTTGTTGGACACCCAGTAGACGAGGATGGCGACGGGCAGGAACGGACCGCCGACGAGCACACCGAGCGGGAACACGTACAGCGCCAGCTTGTTCATCAGCGCGGCCTGCGGGTTGGCGAGCGCCTCCGGGCTCTGCCGGGCCACCGAGGCGCGGGCGTTGAAGTGGGTGGCGACACCGGCGATGATCATCAGCGGAATCGAGACGGCCGCGATGGCGATGCGGGAGGGCTCCGGGCCGGAGGCGGTGAAGGCCGCCATCATGCTGTCCGGCATGGTGATCATGGCCGACAGCGGCGCTCCGAAAATACGTGCGCCGAGGAAGGATTGGACGTCGGCCGCGCTGAAGATGTAGTTGGCGGTGTTGGCGTTCTCCTCCACCGACAGGCCCAGCTGACCGAACCCGTGGCCGGTTCGGTTGAACGACCGCAGCACATGGAACAGGCCGAGGAACACCGGCACCTGCAACAGCACCGGCAGGCAACCCATGAGCGGGTTGAAGCCGTGGTCCTTCTGCAACTTCTGCATCTCGAGCGCCATCTTCTGGCGATCGTTCTTGTACTTGGCTTGCAGCGCCTTGATCTGCGGCTGCAACTCCTGCATCTGCTTGGTGGTGCGCACCTGCTTCACGAAGGGCTTGTACAGCACCAAGCGCAGCGTGAAGACGAGGAAGACCACGGCCAGGGTCCAGGACCATCCGCTGTCGTAGCCCAGCACGAAGCCGAAGGCACGGTGCCAGAACCACAGAATGGCCGACACCGGGTAGTAGATGAAGTCGAGCACGGCTCTATGCACTCCCGTCGTTCGTATCGCCGGTCACCGCGGGCGGTGACCCTTTACAAGTCGATGCCTCGTCCGGAGCAGACGTGCGGGCGTCCTTCCGTTCCGGTACGGGGTCCCACCCACCAGGGTGCCAGGGCGCACATTTGGCCAGCCGCACGGCTGTCAGTCCGAGTCCCACGACGAGACCTCGGGTGCGCAGCGCCGTCACCGCGTACTCGCTACAGGTGGGGGTGAACCGGCACACCGGCATGCGAGTGGGGGAGATGTAGGTCCGATACAGCTCGATGAGGAAGATCAGGGCCCTGGCCGGGAATCGCGCGACCGCGCGCAGGGCGGTCATGCTTCGCTGCCGGTGAGGACGCCGAGTTTACGGAGACCGGCACGCAGCTGCCGTCGCAATTCGTCGGACGGAGCGTCCGCGGCGCCGGGCAGGGCGCGCAACACCACATCCGCGCCCTCGGGCAGATCGGCGGCCACGCTTGCGCAGATATGACGCAGGCGGCGGGCCACCCGGTGGCGTACCACCGCGTTTCCCACCGCCTTGCTGACGATCAATCCGAATCGCGGCCCGCCCACCCGAATACTCGGGTGGTCACGGTTCGCCTCCTGCCCGTCGGCTAGTAGTACATGCACGACAAGATCCCGCCTCCCGATCCGTCGGCCTTGGCGCACCGTCCGGGCGAAGTCGGTACGCCGGTGCAGCCGATAGGGCTCAGGCAGCACCTGAGCATCCGAGCGGGGAGGAGTGAGCGGGAGTCCGGAGGAACGATCCGTACGGCGAGCCGGTCATGCGACGCCGAGTCCGGGTAGGACCGGAATCAGGCCGTGAGCCGCGCGCGGCCCTTGGCACGACGCGCGGAAACGATGGCGCGGCCCGCACGGGTCCGCATCCGGAGGCGGAACCCGTGGACCCGCGCCCGACGACGGTTGTTCGGCTGGAACGTCCGCTTGCCCTTGGCCACGGTCAACACTCCTCTAGGTGGTGGGCGCCTGGTGACGCCCGAAGCTTGTCGGTGAAACGTGTCGCGAGAGACTCGCGCGCAATACCCTGGAGGCACGGGCAGCAGACAGCCGCCACCGCACCATAGGGTGACTGTACGAGGGTACTGACCCAGTGATCGGGGGTCAAACTCGGGGTTACGTGATGGCTGTCGCTGTGTTCAGCGTAGGGCCGCCGGCCGACGACATGCCGATTATCGCCGCCTCTCCTGGGGGTTCGTGTCGAGCGGGGGTCGTCGTGTACGGTCCTTGGCACCGGCTTTCCTGCGAGTCGCCCGACAGTTGCTGATCGGTTGCTGAAGAACCGCAGGTCCACGCCTGATTTGGGGGCTCACCCGCGGCGACACGCGTATCCCCAGGTTGTCCACATCTGTGGATAATTGTGTGGAAAGACCCCTGGAGTGGCATATTCGTAGGGCCGACGCGTCCTCGCTGTGTCCGGAATGTGGGAGTTCCGAGCAGTGCCCGACCGTCTGCTCCATTCGACCTACTCCGGGGAGGACGACCGTAAGTGGACGCCGAGCAGAACGAGTTGACCGCCGTATGGCCCGAGGTCGTGGCCGAACTCACCACCGGTTCCTCCGATGGTGACATCCAGCCCGTCTCCAAGGCGCTCAAGGCCTGGCTGGGGCTCATTACGCCGATCACCTTCGCGCAGGGATTCGCCCTGCTCTCGGTATCCGGTCCGCTCGCTCAGCAGGTGGTGGAACGCGATCTTCGCGAACCCATCCTGCGCTCGCTCGCCCGTCGGCTCGGCCCTCAGGTCGAGGGTCTCGGCGTGCGGATAGCCGCACCGCAGCACCCGCCCGCCGACCGCGCCCCGAACCCCCGCCACGCCCGGATGACCTCCCGCCCGGAGCGTCCGCGCGAGCCCCGACCGGCTCCGCCGCAGTACGCTCCGGTGCCCGAACCGCCACCCGCCGAGCATCCGATGCCGCGCTACCAGAGCGCTCCGGACTATCCCGAACCCCCGCGCTACGGGGAGCCCTCGGACTATCAATCCCGAGAAAACTATCCACCTGTGGATTACGGTCAGGGTCCGCTCGATCCGATGGCCGAAGAATTGCCGGACCCCATGCCGGAGCGCATGCCGGAGGCCATGTCCCAGCCGATGACGCCGCCCGCGGCTCCGGCGCCGCGCCGTCGGGAGAGCACGCACCGCACCCCGCCCATGCCGCCCGGACAGGAATCGCTGTTTCCCACCGAACCGGAGCCGGAGCCGGAGTCCATGCCCGCGGCGCGGCGTCCGGTGGACGACGAGGAGCCGGTGGTCAACGTCCGCAACTCGTGGCCCACCTACTTCAACAAGCCGCCCGAGCGCGACACCCCCGCCCCCTCCTCGGCCAGCCTGAACGCCAAGTACACCTTCGAGACCTTCGTCATCGGCGCCTCCAACCGTTTCGCGCACGCCGCCGCGGTGGCCATCGCGGAGGCTCCGGCCCGCGCCTACAATCCGCTGTTCGTTTGGGGCGCTTCGGGTTTGGGCAAGACCCACCTGCTGCACGCGGCCGGCCACTACGCCCAGCGGCTGTTCCCGGGCATGCGGGTGAAGTACGTGTCCACCGAGGAGTTCACCAACGACTTCATCAACTCGCTGCGTGACGACCGCAAGGTGGCCTTCAAACGGCGCTACCGGGAAACCGACATCCTGCTCGTCGACGACATCCAGTTCATCGAGGGCAAGGAAGGTATCCAGGAGGAGTTCTTCCACACCTTCAATACGCTGCACAACGCCAACAAGCAGATCGTGGTGTCCTCGGACCGGCCGCCCAAGCAGCTGGCCACGCTGGAGGAGCGGCTGCGTACCCGGTTCGAATGGGGCCTCATCACCGATGTGCAGCCGCCGGAGCTGGAGACCCGGATCGCCATCCTGCGCAAGAAGGCCCGGATGGACCGTCTCGATGTGCCGCACGACGTGCTCGAGCTCATCGCCAGCCGGGTGGAGCGCAATATCCGCGAGTTGGAGGGCGCGCTCATCCGGGTCACCGCGTTCGCCTCGCTGAACGGACAGCCGCTGGATCTGTCGCTGGCCGAGGTGGTGCTGCGCGACCTCATGCCCGACACCGCCACGCTGGAGATCACGGCGGCCACGATCATGGCCGTGACCGCGGAGTACTTCAACACCACGCTGGAGGAACTGACCGGTCCCGGCAAGGCGCGGCCGCTGGCGCAGGCCCGGCAGATCGCCATGTACCTGTGCCGCGAACTCACCGATCTATCCCTGCCCAAGATCGGTCAGGCGTTCGGGCGCGACCACACCACGGTCATGTACGCCGAGAAGAAGGTGCGCAAGGAGATGACCGAACGCCGCCGGGTGTACGACCAGGTGCAAGAACTCACAGCCCGAATCAAGCAGCGCTCCCGCTGATCCACAGCTAACAGGCCCCCACGTCACTTGACGTGGGGGTCTTCTGTTTTCTGGGTTGTGGATTCCTCGAGGAGTCCTCGAGGAAAGCATGTGGATTCCTCGAGGAATCCCACTGTTGTTCACGGGTTTGCCCCCAGGGCTCTACTCACAGCGGTGCACAGGCGGTAGTGCACAGTTCCCACAGGCCGATTCATCCACGGGGCCTGACCTGCCAGGACACGAGTTATGCCCTGTGGATTCCTCGAGGACTCCCTGTCAGGTCCTCGAGGAATCCTCGAGTTGTCCCCGGATTCGCTCAGATGTGGGCAGAGTGGGGTGGAATCGTGGAACAACTCGAGGACGACTCGAGGATGGATGTTGGACAACTTCGGGCGGTCCACAGACGCTCCCCGTTCATCCTCGAGACACCCCACGGACATCCCCACGCCGCCACCCACTCTCAGCTGCGGAAACGAGCGGAGTCCACAGAATCCACAGCCCCTATTACTACTTAGATTTCTCTTCTAGAGATCTCTTCTTTAAAACAGGCGGTGTGGAAACTCGGCTCGGGAGCGCACGGTGCGCCCCGGCCCCCTCCACACCCGAACGAACGGCAGGGAGAAGCGGGACGGTCGAAGATCGACACCCGAAGACGCCGGAGGGTCGACGTTGGCGACGACGCCTCGCGCGGGTACGGTTTGGTGTCGGTCGTCTATGCCAGACTTCGAGGCGGCCGATTCACCAGCTGCCCTAGGCGTCGAGCCGACGCTGGACGAGCCGAGACAGATCACGAACGATCGAGACTGGGAGAGGACAGACCGGGCGATGGACCTTGCAAGCATGAAGTTTCGGGTCGCTCGCGAGGATTTCGCCGAATCCGTTGCGTGGGTGGCTCGCAGCCTGCCCTCGCGGCCTCCGGTACCGGTTCTCGGCGGCGTACTCCTCGTGGCCGATGAGGGCGGGCTGACGGTCTCCGGCTTCGACTACGAGGTCTCCGCGCAGATGCGGGTGGCCGCCGAGGTCGCCGGACCCGGACAGGTCCTGGTGTCCGGTCGCCTGCTGGCCGATATCACCAAGGCGTTGTCCAACAAGCCGGTGGACGTCTCGGTGGACGGCACCCGGGTGCTGATCCAGTGCGGCAGCGCCAAGTTCTCCCTGCCCACCATGCCGGTCGAGGACTATCCCCAGCTTCCCGAACTTCCTCCCCAGACCGGTGAACTCGCGGTCGACGTGTTCTCCGAGGCGGTGGGCCAGGTGGCCGTCGCCGCCGGGCGCGACGACACGCTGCCCATGCTCACCGGCATCCGGGTCGAGATCGAGGGCCCCAAGGTCGTGCTCGCGGCCACCGACCGCTTCCGCCTCGCCGTGCGTGAGCTGGAGTGGAATCCGGGGCGTCCCGATGTGGAGACCGCCGTGCTGGTTCCGGCACGCACCCTCTCCGAGGCCGGTAAGACCCTCGGTCCGTCCGATGCCCCCGTGCAGCTGGCGTTCGGTACCGGTACCGACGGCCTGCTCGGCATCGTGAACGGCGGCCGCCGCACCACCACCCGGCTGCTCGACGCGGAATTCCCCAAGTTCCGCCAGCTGCTCCCCAAGGAGCACACCTCCATCGCGACCCTGTCGGTGAGCGCGCTGACCGAGGCCATCAAGCGTGTGGCGCTGGTGGCCGAGCGCGGTGCGCAGGTGCGGCTGGAGTTCAACGAGGAGGGCCTGCTGCTCTCCGCGGGCGGTGACGATGCCGGTCGCGCCGAGGAGTGGCTGGTGGCCGACTTCCGCGGCGAGCCGCTGACCATCGCCTTCAATCCGGGCTACCTGGTGGACGGCCTGTCCGCGCTGCGCTCGGACCGGGTGGCCTTCGGCTTCACTACTCCCAGCCGTCCGGCGGTCCTGCTGCCCGCCTCCGACGACGCACCGGAGCCCTCGGAGTCCGGCGCGTTCGCGGCGCTGACCGGTAATTACATCTACCTGTTGATGCCGGTCCGGCTCCCGGGCTGATCCGCGGATCGAACGTTTGTGCACAGTGTTGACAAACCTGTGAAAAACTCGGCGAGAGCGGGGATTTCGTCGTACGTCGGCGGATATCCCCAGCTCGCTGCACATTTCCACAGGGCGACGGGCACGGTGGAGTAGATGTACGTTCGGGCGCTGTCGCTGCTCGATTTTCGATCCTGGGAGCGGGCCGACCTCGAATTGCCGCCGGGGCGAACGGTTTTCCTCGGCTCCAACGGCAACGGCAAGACCAACCTGGTCGAGGCCGTCGGGTACCTGGCCACGCTCGGATCACACCGCGTGGCGGCCGACGCGCCCCTGATCCGGATCGGGGCGTCGCGGGCGCGGATCGGGGCCACGGTGGTGAACTCCGGCCGTGAGCTACGGGTCGACGTGGAGCTCAATCAGGGGTCGGCCAATCGGGCGCAGATCAACCGCTCGCCGGTGCGCCGCACCCGGGAGATCCTGGGGATTCTGCAGACGGTGCTGTTCGCGCCCGAGGATCTGTCGCTGGTGCGCGGCGATCCGGGGGAGCGCCGCCGCTTCCTGGACGAGCTGGCCACCGCACGGCTGCCGCGGCTGGCCGGGGTGCGGGCGGATTACGACAAGGTGCTGCGGCAGCGTTCGGCGCTGTTGAAATCGGCTGGCCGCCATGCCCGTTCCCGCGGCGGTTCCGGGGCGGAGCTGAGCACCCTGGACGTGTGGGACGGGCATCTGGCCGCGCACGGCGCCGTGCTGCTCGCGCAGCGGCTGCGACTGGTGCACGAACTTCATCCACATCTCGCACAGGCGTATTCGGGGATCGCGCCGGAATCCCGGCCCGCCACGATCGGCTACCGCAGCGCCACGCTGCCCCCGGAGTTCCTGGACCCGGCGCGAGCGCCACGTGACGATGACGTGGAGGTGCTGGAGTCCATCCTGTCGCGCGAGTTGTCCACAGCCCGTCCCAAGGAATTGGAACGCGGGGTCTGCCTGGTCGGTCCGCACCGTGACGACCTGGACCTCATGCTGGGGTCCGCGCCCGCCAAGGGTTTCGCCAGTCACGGCGAATCCTGGTCCTTCGCACTGGCTTTGCGGTTGGGCGCGTTCGAACTGCTGCGCACCCAGGGCAGCGATCCGGTGCTCATCCTGGACGATGTCTTCGCCGAGCTCGACCGCCGCCGCCGCACCGCCCTGGCCGCCGTGGCCGCGACCGCCGAACAGGTGCTGATCACCGCCGCGGTGCCGGAGGACGTGCCGCCCGAACTGGACGCCAACCCGCTGCGGGTGGAGACCTCCGGCGAGGCCGACGACCGCATCTCCCGCATCGCGGTTCCGGCACCGTGAGCGCATCCCCGCGCCGCCGCGCGCGGCGACCAGGCGGCCCGCCTCCGCATCGTGGGTGAGGTCGCGCTGCCTGCGGGTGCCGAGTCACCGCTGCGCTTCGCCCGCCCGTGACAGCCGTGCCGCCGGGAAATTCTTCCCGGAGTCGCGCGGAACCTGAGTCGCGCGGAAAACGGTCGCCCGCGGGCGGGCCGGGCTGTCGAACCCGACCGGCGGACGTCGCCCCCAACAACACCGCCCGGCCAACGCTGGTCGAAGACGCGCACGATGTGGTCGTGGTCGAGCGATCGAGGTACCCGATCAATGGTGACTCCGTGCATGGCGACACTGTCGGTCCCGTACGGCAGAATCGGTGCGACGTGCGGCTCGGCAAGGGAAGGGATCGGAATGGGTGACCAACCGGAACGGTCCGACAACGCTCCGGCGGCGGGAGGCGGGCCGGATGGGGAGTTGCGGGGCATCGACCTCGCTCGGCGCGCGCTCGAGGAGGCACGTGCCGCCGCCCGCGCG
>NZ_JASCXP010000015.1:0-36818 GCF_030010695.1 Nocardia sp. CC201C | reverse complement strand
TGGGAGGCACCCACCCGTCATCCCGCAGCGCCCTGATGACCGACCCACCGACACTTCCAACCCTGCCCCGCCAACCTGGCCCTACCCCCAAGATCCCCTGTGAGTCCGCTGTGCACCGCTCGGCACCCGAACGGCACGCGACAGCGGAGGCGGCAGCCACGCACTGCCGACCGAACCCTCCCGCACGACGGTCGATGGAGCCGCGCGGCGCGCCCAGGCACCTCATGGAACCGCACCGAACAGCGGGTGCGCGGCCGCGTGCGGCAGCGGGAACCGAGGTGCGGTGCATTCGCCTGCGGGGTGGGGGCTCAGGTGGGGCGGATGCCCGGGAGTAAGGCGCGCACGGTGTCGATGGTGTCGGCTTGGGCGGGTTCCTTGTCGGGGCGGTAGCGGACCACACGGGCGAAGCGCAGGGCCACGCCGCCGGTGTAGCGGGTGCTGGCCTGGACGCCGTCGATGGCGATCTCCACGACCAGTTCGGGGCGGAGGAAGACCGTGGTGCCGTCGCGGTCGCGTTCGTGACGCGGGAATTCAGCGGTCTGCCAGTGCAGCAGGGCATCGGTGAGGCCCTTGAAGGTCTTGCCGACCATGACCGGCTCGCCGCCGTCCGGGTCGCGGGCGCCGAGATGCAGGTTGGACAGGTATCCGGTGCGGCGGCCGTAACCCCATTCCGCGCCGAGGACGATGAGGTCCAGCGTGTGCGTGGGTTTGATCTTCTGCCAGGCGCGTCCGCGCCGCCCGGCGGCGTACACCGAATCCAGGGATTTGATCATGATCCCCTCGTGTCCGGCGGCCAGCGCACCGTCGAAGTACTCGGCGGCCGCCTCCACGTCCGGGGTGATGAGCGCCGGAATGCTGTGTCCGGGAGCCACTTTCGTCAATGCTGCGCGTCGGTCCCGCAGCGGTGCGTCGAGCAGGTCGACCCCGTCCAGGTGCAGGCAGTCGAAGAAGTACGGGTGCAGCAGCAGATCGCGGGTCGAGTTCGCCTGCGCCAAGCCCGGATCGCTCGCCACCAGCGCCGGGTCGGAGGCGAAGCGACTCATGGTCTCCTGGAACGGACGGGGCCGCCCGGCATCGTTCAGCGCCAGCGTCTCGCCGTCGAGCACCACGCTGGTGCAATCCAATTCCCGCACCAGCCCGACCAATTCGGGCACCCCGGCGGTGATGTCGCGCAGCGTGCGGGTGAACACCCACACCCGCTCACCGTCGCGGTGCACCTGAATCCGCGCCCCGTCCATCTTGTGCTCGACGCTCACCTCACCCTCGAACTCCGCCATGGCCGCGTCCAGCGCGGAGCCGGGCGAGGCCAGCATGGGTTGCAGCGGCCGTCCCACCTCCAGCCGGAACGCCGCGAGCGCCGCCGCCCCGCCGGTCGCGGCCGCCACCGCCGTCACCGGTAGCCGTCCGGACAGCATGTGCGCCCGCCGCACCGCCGCCACCGGGACCTCGAAGGCCGCCGCCACCGCCTCGGCGACCACCGCCGTCAGCGCCCCCTGCCGCAATTCCCCCGTCAGCAGCCGCAGCAGGAAATCCCGTTCCTCGGCGGTCGCCGCCGACAGCAGGTCCACCAGCAGTTCCCGCCGCCGCACCACCGATCCGGCCCCGGCGGTGGCGGCGAGTTCGCTCAGCACGCGATCCACCCCGCCGACCGTGAGGGTCGGCTCCGGCGCCGGGTCCACCGCGACAGCGGTCAGCGTGCGCCAGCCCGCCCCCACCCGCCCCTGCCGTAGATCACCCGAAACCCACGCCACCACCTGCGCCAATTCATCCACCGTCACCCGCTGGAGCAGCGCCGCGAGCGTGGCGATCTTGGACTTGCGCGAGGTGGTCGCGCGCACCGACGCCGACGCCCGCACCACTTCCGACAACAGCACGGATTCGACGGTAACCCGGGGGTGTGACAGATTGCTCAACAGTTCTGTGAAATTCCCATTGGCAGCCCTGCTAACCCGGCCTAACCTGGACATATGGCCAAGACTTACGTCGGGGCGCGCCTACGGCAGCTGCGCACCGAACGGGGGCTGAGCCAGGTCTCTCTCGCCAAGAAGCTGGAGATCTCGGCGAGCTACCTGAACCAGATCGAACACGATGTGCGTCCGCTCACCGTACCGGTGCTGCTGCGGATCAGCGAGGTGTTCGGCGTCGACGCCAGCTTCTTCTCCTCCCAGGACGACACCCGGCTCATCGCAGAACTCCAGGAAGTCGTGATGGACCAGGAACTCGGCATCGAGGCGGACGCCGCCGAGATCGCCGACATGGTGTCCGCACACCCGACGCTGGCGCGCGCCATGGTGAATATGCACCGCCGCTACCGCAATACGACCGCACAGCTGGCCGCCGCCACCGAGGACCGCTTCGCCGACGGCAGCGGCTCCGGAGCCATCTCCCGCCCGCACGAGGAGGTGCGCGACTTCTTCTATCAGCGACAGAACTACATTCACGAATTGGACACCGCCGCAGAGGAACTCGCCACCCGTATGCGCTTCCACGGCGGCGATCTCAAACGCGAGATCGCCCGCCGCCTCACCACCGCGCACGGCGTGCAGATCGTGGAGCGCATCGACCTCGGCGAGGGCGTGCTGCACCGCTACGACGAGGAGAACCGCCGCCTGGAGATCGCGCCGCACCTGTCCGGCGGCCAGCGGGTTTTCAAGCTCGCCGCCGAACTCGGCTACCTGGAATGCGGCGAGCTCATCGAAAAGCTGGTCGAGGAAGGCAATTTCACCAACGACGAGACCCGTGTGCTGGCGAAGCTCGGACTGGCCAACTACTTCGCCGCCGCCACCGTGCTGCCCTACACGCATTTCCACGAGGTGGCCGAGGACTTCCGCTACGACATCGAGCGCCTGTCGGCCTTCTTCACGCAGAGTTACGAAACCATCTGTCACCGCCTGTCCACCCTGCAACGCCCCAAACTGCGCGGCGTCCCGTTCTCCTTCGTGCGTGTGGATCGCGCGGGCAATATGTCGAAACGGCAGTCCGCCACCGGTTTTCACTTCTCGTCGAGCGGCGGCACCTGCCCGCTGTGGAATGTGTACGAGACCTTCGCCTACCCGGGCCGCATCATGACGCAGATCGCCCAGATGCCCGACGGTCGCAAATATCTCTGGATCGCCCGCACGGTGGAGCGCCGCGCCACCCGCTACGGCGAGCCGAGCAAGACCTTCGCCATCGGCCTGGGGTGCGAACTGCGCCATGCCACGCGCGTGGTGTACGCCGACGGCCTGGATCTGCACGACCCCAAGGCCACCCCGATCGGCGCGGGCTGCCGGGTCTGCGAGCGCACCAACTGCCCGCAGCGCGCCTTCCCGCCGCTGGGCAAATCGCTCGACATCAGCGAGCACCGAAGTTCCATTTCTCCGTACGTGATTCTCTGACCAGGTAGGACCCGTTTTCTCACCGCGCGATCCGGCCGCGGTGAGGAAGAATTCACCCGTACGCAACCTGGGAAATCGGACAGACATCGAGAGACATTCGGGCGCAACACTTCCCGTTTACCGTTCACGCCACGAATACAGCCGCTGTATACGCGGCTCGTATTCGTCGCGGCATGTCACTTGCCGCGGTACACCGTGAAGTGAGAAGGGTCCGCCCCATGCAAGATTCTCGAGACCTCGGCCGAGATACGTCCCGGCGCCTGCGCAAGGCGATCGCCGTTCCGACCGCGGTGGCGCTGTCCGCGCTGCTGCTGGCCGGATGCGGCTCCCGGGACACCGATACGGCCTCGGGCTCCAATGCCACGTCCTGCGTAGACACCAGCGCCCCCACCATCAAGGTCGGGTCACTGCACTCGCTGACCGGCACCATGGCCATCAGCGAGGTCACCGTCGCCAACTCCACCAAGATGGCGGTCGACGAGATCAACGCCGCGGGCGGCGTGCTCGGCAAGCAGATCGAGCTGGTGCTCGAGGACGGCGCCTCGGACCCCAAGACCTTCGCGGAGAAGGCCGAGAAGCTGATCAGCTCCGACTGTGTGGCCGCGGTCTTCGGCGGCTGGACCTCGGCCAGCCGCAAGGCCATGAAGCCCAAGTTCGAATCGCTGAATTCGCTGCTCTACTACCCGGTTCAGTACGAGGGCCTGGAAGACAGCGAGAACATCTTCTACACCGGCGCCACCACCAATCAGCAGATCCTCCCGGCGCTGGACTACCTGAAGCAGCAGGGCATCACCTCGCTGTACCTGGTGGGCTCCGACTACGTCTTCCCGCAGACCGCCAACCGCGAGATCAAGGCGTGGGCCGAGGCCAACGGCATGGAGATCAAGGGCGAGGATTACGCGCCGCTGGGCTCCACCGACTTCTCCACCATCGTCAACAAGGTCCGCGGCGCGGGCGCGGGCGCGGTGTTCAACACCCTCAACGGTGATTCCAATGTCGCGTTCTTCCGCGAGTACGCCAATGCCGGCCTGAACGCCCAGACCATGCCGGTGGTCTCGGTCTCCATCGCGGAGGAGGAGGTGGCGGGCATCGGCGTGCAGAACATCGTCGGCCAGCTGACCTCGTGGAACTACTACCAGACACTGGACACCCCGGCGAACAAGAAGTTCGTCGACGCCTACAAGGCCGCCTTCGGCGCGGACAAGCCCACCTCCGACCCCATGGAGGCCGCCTACACCTCGGTCTACCTGTGGAAGAACACCGTCGAGAAGGCGAATTCCTTCGCGGTGGCCGATATCCAGGCCGCGGCCGACGGCGTGAGCTTCGATGCCCCCGAGGGCACGGTCGTGATCGACGGCGACAACCACCACATCACCAAGACCGCGCGCATCGGTGAGATCCGGGCCGACGGCCTCATCTACACGGTGTGGGACTCGGGTCAGCCGATCGTGCCGGACCCCTACCTGAAGTCCTACGACTGGGCCAAGGGCCTGAAGTAACCGACAGCCTTCGATGAGGGGCGGCCGGGCGTGGATTTCCGCGCCCGGCCGTAGAGGCGAAATCGAGGTATCGCAATGGATGTAGCTGTCGCACAGCTGTTCACGGGATTGAGCCTGGGCTCGATTCTGTTACTCGCCGCGCTCGGCCTGTCCCTGACCTTCGGTCAGATGGGCGTCATCAATATGGCACACGGCGAATTCATCATGGCCGGTTGCTACACGACATTCGTCGTGCAACAGGTCATCTCCGCGACCGGCGTGGCGTTGATCGTCTCGCTGATCGTCGGATTCATCGTCGGCGGCCTGCTCGGCGCGGCCCTGGAGGCGGGCCTGATCCGCTTCATGTACGACCGTCCGCTGGACACCCTGCTGGTCACCTTCGGTGTCGGCCTGGTGTTACAGCAGTTGGCGCGCAATATCTTCGGCGCGCCCGCCAAGAACGTGGTCGCACCCGAATGGCTGACCGGCGGTATCGCCATCGCCGGGACGGTGGTCCCCAAGACCCGCATCTTCATCATGGTGCTGGCGGTGATCGCGGTGATCGCGCTCGCCGTCGCGCTCAAGGCCACCCCGCTCGGCCGACGCATCCGGGCCGTGGTCCAGAACCGCAGCCTCGCCGAGACTTCCGGCATCTCCAGCCGGTTCACCGACCTGTCCACCTTCTTCATCGGCTCCGGCCTCGCCGCCGTCGCCGGAGTGGCGCTCACCCTGATCGGCTCCACCAGCCCGACCATCGGGCAGAGCTATCTGGTGGACGCCTTCCTGGTGGTGGTGATCGGCGGCCTCGGGCAGATCAAGGGCACGGTCATCGCGGCCTTCGGGATGGGCCTGCTCAATTCGTTCATCGAATACTCCACCACCGCCTCGGTGGCGAAGGTGATCGTCTTCATCGTCATCGTGGTGTTCCTGCAGGTGCGTCCGCAGGGCCTGTTCACCGTCCGCACCAGGAGTCTCGCATGAGCAGCATCGGACGTTTCAGCGCGAATTCTTCCGTCAAACCACTGGCGGGCTTCGCCATCGCCGCCATTCTGCTGTTCGGCGTGGCACCGGTGGCGCTCAGCGATTTCCGGTTGAGCCTGCTGGCGAAGTTCCTGTGCTTCGCCATCGTCGCGGTCGGCATCGGCCTGGCCTGGGGGCGGGGCGGCATGCTCACCCTCGGGCAGGGCGTGTTCTTCGGCATCGGCGCGTACATCATGGCCATGCACATGCAGATGGCCGATGCCGCGCGCTCGGGTGAGGATGTGCCGGAGTTCATGGTGATCGCGGGCATCCCCGAATTGCCCTCGTACTGGCAGCCTTTCGCCTCGGCTCCGGTCGCGATCCTGAGCATTCTGGTGCTGCCCGCACTGCTCGCGGCGGCTCTCGGTTTCGGTGTGTTCAAGCGCCGGGTCAAGGGCGCGTACTTCGCCATCCTGAGTCAGGCGCTGGCCGCCGCGCTGGCCATCCTGCTCACCGGGCAGCAGACCATCGGCGGCTTCACCGGACTCAGCGACTTCCGCTCCTTCTTCGGATTCCGGCTCGACGATCCGGTGAACCGGCGGATGCTGTTCTTCATCGCGGCGGGCGCGCTGCTCGCGGTGGTCGCCATCGCGCGCCAGCTCATGCACAGCCGGTACGGCGAACTGCTGGTGGCGGTGCGCGATCAAGAGGAGCGGGTGCGCTTCCTCGGCTACGACCCGGCCAATATCAAGATCGTCGCGTATGTGGTGGCGGCCTTCTTCGCGGGGATCGCGGGGGCGCTGTTCACGCCCATCGTCGGCATCATCTCCCCGGCGGATATCGGGGTGGTGCCCTCCATCGCCTTCCTCATCGGCGTCGCCATCGGCGGGCGCACCACGCTGCTCGGTCCGGTGCTGGGCGCCATCGGCGTGGCGTGGGCGCAGACCACGTTCTCCGAGCAGTTCCCCTCCGGCTGGACGTATCTGCAGGGTGTGCTGTTCATCGTGGTGGTCGGCTTCCTGCCCGCCGGTCTGGCCGGATTCGGGCCGCTGGCGCGGCAGTTCGCGCAACGGGTGCGGCCCACGTCCCGGGCGACCGGCGACGCGGCGGCCTCGGACGCCGTTGTCGACGCCGGGACAACCACCGATGCTCCGGTCACGGGCGACCCCGAATCTCCGGCGGAGGAAGAGAAGGTGCAGGCACGATGACCACCGTCGCGCACGAACCCAAAATCGGCGGTAATGCCGGAATGGACAGCGAATACCTCGAAATCCGGGGACTGTCGGTGAGTTTCGACGGCTTCAAGGCCGTCTCCGATGTGGACCTGACCGTGCTGCAGGGCGATCTGCGCTTCCTCATCGGCCCCAACGGCGCGGGCAAGACCACGCTCATCGACGCCATCACCGGACTGGTCCCGGCCACCGGCTCGGCGCAGAAGTCCGGCCGGGAACTCATCGGCCGCAAGGTGCACCAGATCGCCCGGATGGGTGTGGGCCGCACCTTCCAGACCGCGAGCGTCTTCGAACAGCTCACGGTGCTGCAGAACCTGGATATCGCGGCAGGGGCCGGGCGGTCGGCGCTCACCCTGCTGCGACGACGCAAGTCGGTGCTGCCCGCCATCGAAGAGGCTTTGGAGACAACGGGTTTGACCGCCTTGCGGGACAAGCCCGCCGGCGTGCTCGCGCACGGACAGAAGCAGTGGCTGGAGATCGGCATGCTGCTGGTGCAGAACGCCTCCGTGCTGCTGCTCGACGAACCCGTCGCCGGCATGAGCGCCGAGGAGCGCGAAGAGACCGGAAACCTGCTGCGCCGCATCGGCGGTGACCGCGTAGTGGTCGTGGTGGAGCACGATATGGACTTCATGCGCTCCTTCGCCACCTCGGTGACGGTGCTGGCCGGGGGCCGGGTGCTCTCCGAGGGCACCGTGGCCGAGGTGCAGGACGACCCCAAGGTGCAGGAGGTGTACCTCGGCACCGCCACGGCGGCCGAGCACTCCGCCGCCACCGAGTCCGAGGAGGCACGCTGATGCTCGAACTAGCCGACATCCACACCGGATACGGGCGCACCGAAGTGATTCACGGGGTGTCTCTGACGGTTCCGGACGACGGGGTGGTCGCCATCATGGGCCACAACGGCGCCGGGAAGACCTCGCTGCTGCGCGCCGCCGTGGGCCTGCTGCCGACCAAGTCGGGACGGATCATCTTCGACGGCAAGGACATCACCAAGCTGCCGCCCTCCAAGCGGGTGCGCCACGGCATCGCCTACGTGCCGCAGGGGCAGCAGTCGTTCGGGCAGCTCTCCACCATGGAGAACCTCCAGGTGGTGGCGGACGGGCGCAAGCGCGGCAAGGAACTCGTCGCCGAGGCGCTGGACCTGTTCCCGGCACTGCGCGAGCTGCTGACCCGCAAGGCCGGGCTGCTCTCCGGCGGCCAGCGCCAGCAGCTGGCCATCGCCCGCGCGCTGATCACCGAGCCGAAACTGCTCATCCTCGATGAGCCCACCGAGGGCATCCAGCCGTCGGTGGTGGCCGAGATCGAGCGCACCATCCTCGATCTCACCCGACGCGGTGGATTGAGCGTGCTGCTGGTCGAGCAACACATCGGCTTCGCGCTGCAGGCCGCCCAGCAGTACTACGTACTGCGGTCCGGACGGATCACCTCATCCGGCGCGGGCGGCGCGGGAGCCGAAACCGACGTCCGCACGGCCATGGCCATCTGATCGGGCATACGGCATGGCGCGCAGGGGGCGTATTCCGTTGTCCGAGCGGGTGTACCGGGCGCTGCAGGGCGACCTGGCGGCGGGGGTGCTGGTGCCGACCGAACGACTCCGCGAGGAACGCCTCGCGGAGATCTACGGGGTATCCCGCACCCCCGTCCGCGAGGCCCTGGCGCGGCTGCTCGCCGACGGCCTGATCGAGCGGCTGCCGGACGGGCTCTACCCGTACCGGCCCCGCCTCGACGAACTGGCGGACCTGTACGAGCTGCGAATCCTGCTGGAATCGCACGGCATTCACCGGCTCCGCACGAGCGAACCGGTCGGCGTCGCGGCGGAGCCGAACCCGGTCGCGACCACCGTCGCCGCCGAGACGGTAGGGGGACCCGCCGCCAAGGCGATAGGGCGACCCGCCGCCAAGACGATAGGGCGACCCGCCGCCAAGACGGTTGGGCGGCCCGCCGCCAAGACGGTTGGGCGGCCCGCCGCCAAGACGGTTGGGCGGCCCGCCGCCGCGGGACCACCGGCGCGAACCACCGCCCCGCCGTCCGAACAGCCCGCCGTCACCGAACCGCCGAAACAGTACGCAACCGCCGAGTCGGCGGCACACCCCGCTGTCGCCGACACAGCGGCACACCTCACGGCTGCGGAACGGGTGGCCGGGCCTGCCGTCGAACCGGAGGCCGAGCCGGGCACGGCCGTGGCCGCCACGACACGCGAGCAGCTCGCCGCAGCCGGTGGTTCCACCACGGCGAGAACCACGCGCGCGGAGCCGGTCCGCCGGACGCCGCCCGAACCCACCCCGTCGGTACGCGCCGTCGATACGGCGGAAGAATTCCGAGCGAGGGCGGTTCACCCGACGACGAACTCGGGAAGCCCACCGAGGGCACGGGGGGCACGGCCGCGCTACGACGCGGCGATGATCGAGCGGGAGCTGGAGATCTGGCAGGATCTGCGCGCGTATCCGCCGCCACCGGGGGCGGAGCTCATAGCCGCCGACGAGCGCTTCCACTCCCGGCTGCTCGCGGCCTCCGGCAACGCCGCCCTCGCCGACGCGCTGGCGACGGTACACGCGCGGGTGCGGCCGATCCGGGCCCTGGACATCCCCACCCCGGAGCGGATCGCCGTCATGACCGCCGAGCACATCGCCATCGCGGAGCGGTTGCTCGCGGGCGATCTCGACCAGGGGCTGTCGGTGCTGGTCGCACACATCACCACCTCGCGCGACCATGTGCTGGCCCGCGCCGAGCACGCGCTGCGACTGACGAAACTGGCCCGCGCACTGCGTGATTGAGCCAAAGGTTACCGGTTGGTAGTCGCTGGCTGGGACAGTTTGTTAGCGTGTGGCATGGTGTCGAATCAGCCGCGTATCGCTCCCGGCCGTTTCCGAGAGCTGGGCCCCGTCAACTGGTTGGTCTGGCAGATCATCTCCCGCGCCGCGGGCACCGACGACGCGCACCTGTTCAGCACCCTCGGCCAGGCCAAGGGTCTGTTCCGCGGCTGGCTGCACTACTCCGGGCGGCTCATGCCGGGCGGCTCCCTGCCCCGCTACGACACCGAACTGGTGATCCTGCGCGTCGCCCATCTGCGCGACTGCGAATACGAGACCGACCATCACATCCGGTTGGGCAAGCGCGCGGGCATCACCCAGGAGATCCTCGAGCGCCTGCGCCGCGGCCCCGCCGACGAAGGCTGGAACGCCAAGGAGCGCGCACTGCTCACCGCCGTCGACCAAGTCGTCACCACCCGCGATCTCGACGATGCCGCGTGGAAGTCACTGGCGGAGCACTACTCCGAACCCGAACTCATCGAATTCGTGCTTCTCGTCAACCAGTACGAGGGCCTGGCCAGCACCATCACCGCACTGCGCATCCAGCCCGATCACTGACACGAGCCCTGGGGCACGGTCGGGTGATCGGCCACCGCCCGCGGCGCGCTGTCTGCGTCGGACTCCATGGTCGCGGGCGGCCCGGTCCGATTCGGTCCGGTCGACGCCAGGAAGCCCCGCGATCGGTGTGGTCCGCGGCGGTCGCAGCGCGCCGAATCCAGGCTGCGCGGAGAAGCTGACCCGGTGGGCTGGTGCACAACCTTCGTTCACAGCACCTCGTAGGAGGCGCTCACCGCGCGACCGCGCCGCGCAGCTTCCGCCGGGCCGACGGCGCGATCAGCGGCCGGTGAAGAAAGCGTCAGCCGCCTCGAACGTGGCCTCCGGGGCCTCCAGTTGCGGCCAGTGGCCGATCCGGTCCAGGGAGACCACATCCGGGTCCGGCACCACCTCGCGGTAGCGCGCGGCCATGTGCGCACCCGAATTGGGATCGACCGCGCCATTGATGAACCGCAGCGGCACGACGGCTTTGGCCAGCGGCTCCACCCAGCGCTCGCGGTACCGCACCCGTTCCAGGGTGAAGCGGCCGACCTTGTGGTTCACCCAGCGTCCGTGGTTGTACTCGACGATGTCGAGGAAGTCGCGCATATCGGCGGCGCTGGGCTTGGTGGCGGGACCGAACACCTCGCGCACGGCCAGTCGCAGCAGCGGCGGCGGCAGCAGCGGGCCGAGGACATCGCCCGCGGGCGACGACAGCACCCGCTGCACCAGGCGGGGACGATAGACCTCCGGGAAGAGACCGCCATTGAGGAACGCCACCGCGCGAATCCGCGGCAGCGACGGATCGGTGATACGGCGGGCCAGCATCTCCTGCACCACACTGACTCCCAGATCGTGCGCCAGGATCAGCACCTCGTCGAACCCCTGCGCCCGCAGCAGCGCCTCGTGCATGTCGGCGTGCTCGAGCACGCTGTAGTGATGCCGAAGCGGCTTGTCGGAGAAGCCCATTCCCAACATGTCCGGCGCGAGCACGTCGTAACGCTCGGTGAGCCGGAACCAGATGCGGTGCCAGTCGAAGGAATTGAACGGATAGCCGTGGACCAGCAACAGGGCCGGGCCCCGGCCGGACCGCCGATAGAACACGCGGTATCCGGAGAACGGGAAGAACTTTCCCGCCGTGAGCCAGTGTTCGAGTTCCGCTCGCACGACCCCTCCAGTCCTGTCGCGCCCCGAGTAGTCGCCCGGACAGCCATTGCACCGCACACCGCACCGGCCGGCAAGCGGATGTGAGAAGTCAGTCGCTTCGCGGCTTTCCGCGACGGACGGCTCGCCCGTGGGGCACCATGTCAGCGGTCCGAGGGCCGCTCGATGAGTGCGGCCAGGCCGTCCAGCACCCGCGCCAGACCGAATTCGTACGCGTGGTCGGCGCTGTAGGCGGCGTCGTGGGCCTGCCCGGCCGCGGCTCCCACCCGGGCGGCGAGCGGATAGCGTTCGGCGTCGAACACACGCTCGAGCACCGGTGCGGCCCGCTCCCACCATTCGTGATCGCTCATTCCGCTGTCCGCGGCGGCATTTCGGGTGTCGATCGCGATGCGCGCCACGGAATGCACGAATCCGAGCACATGGGTCAGGGCGGAGTCCATCTCCAGATCGGTGAGCCCGAGACCGTCGAAGGCACTCAACTCGTGCTCGTACTTCGCCGCCACGCCCGGACCGAGCGGCGGCCGGGTGGTCGGCACATAGGCCACCCACGGGTGCGCGGCGAGCATCGCCCGGTTCTCCGCCGCGATGGCGGAAACCCTTTCGCGCCAGGGCTTTCCGGCTGTGTCGCCGCGTTCCATGCGCAGGTAGACGGTATCGAGCATGAGGTCGAGCAGTTCCGCCTTGCCCGGCACATAGGTGTAGGTGGCCATGGGTGTGAGTCCCAGCCGGGCCGCCACCGAGCGCATGGTGAGCGCGCCCAAGCCCTCGGCATCGGCGATCTCGACGGCCGCCGCCACCACCGCGTCCACGGTCGTGCGCTGTTTCGGGCCGCGCGTCGGGCCGCCCCGACCGGGTTCACGCCACAGCAGTTCGAGGGTGCGCGCCGGATCGCCCGCACTGCTCCGCTCTCCCATTCCGAGCACCACCTCCACCCGGGATCGTATCCCTGTGACGCGCATCACGATGCGCGCGGCCGGAAATTTCCGTACAAAGTACAGCGTACTAAGTATAGAGTAAGTCGGCGCACCGAGGAGGACCCATGAAAATCACCGCTTCCGCCATCTCCCTGAATGTGCCGGACCCGCGGGCGTCGGCCCGATTCCTCATCGACCACTTCGGCTTCGCCGAGGAGATGTCGGCCGAGGGATTCGTCTCGCTCAGCCGCCCCGACGCCGGGTTCAACATCATCTACCTGCGCACCGGCCTGTCCACCTTCAAGCCGGAGCGCATCGCCGGCAGCGCGAGCCAAGGGCTGCTGGTGGCCTTCGTCGTCGACGACATCGACGCCGAATACGAGCGCGTGCGCGGCGAGGGCGTGGAGATCGTGACACCCATCGAAACCGAGGAGTGGGGTGAGCGCTACTTCCAGGCGCTCGACCCCAACGGCATCGTCATCCAACTCGTGCAGTGGGTCTGAACCGCAGTTGACCCGACCAGCAGTGAGTCCGAACAGCAGTGGGTCCGAACAGAGGAGAGTCCATGACCACCATGCCGGCGCGCAGCGAATTCACCCCCTCCCCCGCGGATGTGGCGGAGGTACTGGCCTGGTTCGACCGCTACGACGCCTACGCCCGGGCGCGTGACATCGAAGCCATGGCCGATACCGCCATGTACCCGCTCAACGAGGTCACCGATGGGCGCGCGGAGTCCTGCACCCGCGAGCAGTACGTCGCACAGTTGACCGAACAACTCGGCGACAGCGGCGAGGTCACCATGGAATCCACGCGCACACCGCATTTCGTGAACGAGAACCTGGTCTTCGTGATCACGGACGCGACCATCACGGTCGGCGACTTCAGCCAGCAGGTGCGCTACGGCGACCTACTGGTGAAGTGCCGGGACGAGTGGAAGTTCCAGACCATGGTGCAGGGCGGCTGGGCCTAGCCCAGCGCCGCGCGGAACACCTCGACGGCGGGCGTGGAGGCGCGGCCGAGCAGCTTGTGCAGGTCACCGCTGTCGACATCGAGGATGCCGGTGGCGATACCGGCATCGGCGTCGGCCAGCGCCTGGGCGTAGCCCGCGGGCAGACCGGCCTTTTCGAGCGCGGCCGCGTAGTCCGCCTGCGCCAGGTTCTGGTAGCGCACCGGCTTGCCCGCGGCCACCGAGATGGCCTGTGCCAGCTCGGCGTAGGTGAGCCGCTCGTCGCCGCCCAGTTCGTACACCCGCCCGGCGTGACCGTCGGTGGTGAGCACCTGGGCGGCGGCCTCGGCGTAGTCGGCGCGGGCGGCTCCGGCCACCCGGCCCTCGCCCGCCGCACCGTGCAGCACACCGGATTCCACGGCGTGCGCCAGGCCGCCGGTGTAGTTCTCCCAGTACCAGCCGTTGCGCAGCAGGACGGTCGGCACGGTCGCCGCGGCCAGTACCGCCTCGGTGCCGCGATGCTCCTGCGCGAGGATCAGCTCATTGCGTTCGGCATGCGGAATACTGGTGTAGGCGAGCAGTTCCACCCCGGCGCGCTCGGCGGCGCGAATCACGTTGGTGTGCTGCTGCACTCGCTTGCCGAACTCGTTGCCCGACACCAGCAGCACCCGGTCCACCCCGGTCAGTGCGGCGTCCAGCGCGGCCGGATCGTCGTACGAGGCCGCGCGCACCTGCGCGCCGCGCTCGGCCAGATCGGCCACCTTGGCCGGATCGCGCACCACGGCGACAACCGGCTCTCCCCAGCGCAGCAGCGCCTCGACGACGAGACGACCCAGCTGACCACTGGCTCCGGTGACTGCGACGGTCATGACTTACCTCCAGGTTGACGGGAATGAACTACCGTTTCAAGCTGTACTAACTATTAGTAAGTACTAGCTATTCCCGCAATACAAGAAGAGGCGAAAGGATGAGTAATCTCGACCCCATGACCACCCGGCAACCGGACCCCGACCCCACCCTGGAAGCCGACGTCTTCGCGCGAAACTGCGCCTCCCGCCCCGTACTCCAGAACGTGGCCAGCCGCTGGGGCGTCCTCGCACTGGTCGCCCTGCGCGCGGGCCCCTACCGCTTCAGCGCGCTACGCCGCCGCGTCGACGGCATCAGCGAACGGATGCTCTCCCAGACGCTGCAGACCCTGGAACGCGACGGCATGATCCACCGCGAGGTCCAGCAGTCCATCCCCCCGCACGTGGAATACACCCTCACCGAACTCGGAGCGACGGTGGCCGAACAGCTCGAGGGCCTCATCCACATCCTGGAATCGAATATCGACCGGATCACGGCCGCCCAGGCCGAGTACCACCGGGAGTGACGCCCGGCCACCGCCACCGCTCACTGCCGCGCGGCCGCCTCCGCCGCGATCTGCTCGAACTGCTCCCCCATGCGTGCGGCGAGGACCTGTGCACCCGACAGCGGCCGCACCATCACCATGAAGTCGTCGATCCTGCCGTCGGCGTCGAAATGCAGGAAATCGCATCCGGTGATCCGCTTGCCGTCCACGGTCGCCTCGAACACGAACGCGTGATCGCGCCCGTTCCCATCCGCGATCTCCCGCACGTAGCGGAAGTCCTCGAACACCCGCAGCACCGCGCGCAGAATGGCCGCGGTGATCGCCTTGCCCGGATACGGCTTGAACGCCACCGGACTGGTGAACACCACATTGTCGGCCAACAGCGCCTCGATCGCGTCCACATCGCGCGCCTCCACGGCCGCTCGGAAGGGATGCATACCGCCCACCTCTCATACTCAACCAGTTGCATATGAGACGGTAGCGAGGTGCGGGGCGCCGCGCCACGGATTGCCGAGACCCCTCGAATCGGCTGACTGCGGTCAGGACGACGGCCGGCGGATCTCGCGCGGTCCGGCGCTCTCGGCGAACATCACCCGGTCCCACCAGGAGGCCAGCGGGCTCGGCTCCGGCCAGACCACCCGATCCTGACGACGGTCGTTGCGGTCCGGTGCGGCGGTATCACTCATCTCGATCCTCCCGATCCCGATCCGGCGCCGCTGCGCCGGCCGTGTGCGTCCACGATCACCCGCCGGGGTGGTGCGCCGCAGGGGCCGAAGGTCCACATCCCGGTACCCGGATGTCACCCACGGGTGGAACACATGACCTGTCGACTCCGGCGGACCCCCGCGGCCACAACGCAATTCGCCCTCCAGCCGAGCCCCGCACACCGGCCCATCCCGGTGTCAGTGGCGCTGTCAGCCAGGTGTCAGGCCCGTATCAGTCGCCCCGGCGACAGTAGGTACATCGAACACAGCGACCGGGACACACCCGGCGAACCGAAGGAGTGCACCACCATGACCGCCACCGCCACCCTCACCGACCACGACCAGGCCACCGTCCGCACCGCCGCCTACGGCGCAGTGGCCCTGATGGCCGCCGCCGGCGCACCGCACAAGGGCATCAGCCACGGCTCCACCGCCCTGACCTCGGCCACCGGTCTGGTCGGCCACGTACTCGCCGCCAAGTCCCGCGACATCCAACTCCCCGGCAAGACCACGGCCGACCTCGCCGACCAGGTGCTGCCCGCCCTGACCGCGGCCGTCCGCCTGCTCGGCGCCCACTCCCCCACCGAGGCCGCCAACTTCCGCGACACCGTCCTGGTCGCCGTGGACGCCGCCGCCCGCGCCGGCAAGGGAGAACCGAGTCCCGCGGTCGCCGCCATGGGCCGCAAGATCGTGGCGGCCCTCGACGCCGCGTGAGGTGTCCAACGAGCGCGTCACGGGTTCACATCCGAGCCCGTGACGCATTCACCCGACAGCCTTGCGACGTCGGAATACGTTGATCGGCCACCGGAATAGGGCATTCACCTGATTGCCCCGAGACCTACTGTCTGACAACCTGCTTGGACATACCGACACAATGCGAGGAGCCGACTCTTGGCGAAGAATCTTCGGACCCTGATTTCCACCGCCATCGGGCTGGCCGCCGTGGGCATGGTCTCGACCGCGCCGCAGGCGGCAGCGGAAATCGGGGCCCGGGTCGTGATCGCGGGTGGCGGGCTCAGCAATGGGTTCGGGACCGGGTGCGCATACGAGGTGGTGGCGACCGGCGACACCGGCGCCGGGATGGATTTCTACGACAACGGCGTGTGGTTCGCCGCGACCCCGGCGGCCCCCGAACCGAAGACACACGTAGCCACCTGGATTCCGGCCACACCCGGAACGCACACCATCCGGGTTACCCAGAACGGAGCCGCCAAGGACATTGTCCTCACGGTCGGCACCGGCATCAACGCGGGCAGCTCCTGCCTGGTCATCTAGCAGACACGGCCGCTCGACGGGGGGAGCGCGTCACGGGTTCACGCCCGAACCCACAAGTACCGCGTGAAGGTCCCCGACGACGACCTGGCACGCCTGCGGACCGTGGGCGACGCGGTCGCCTTCGTACAGTGCATGGAGACCGAGCAGTCCCACGACCGGTGCCCCGGTGGGGTGTGATTGGTTGGGGCTGGTTGCGGCCTTGTCCATGTGTTGCGGTGTCGGGGGTCGTGTCGGTCCGGGGGTGTTGCCGCAGAGATCTGAAGAGATGAGTGTGGTGGCGTTGGGTGCCTTACCTGGCTTTCGCTGACGCCGGGTCGGGTGCCGCGCGCGTCTGCCCCAGCCCACGGACTGGCTGGGGTTGCGTTCTCGAGATGGGCCTTGTGTGGGGTGGCGGGTTATTGGCGTAAGTGATCGCCCCGGGTCGGGTCCGGGCGCTGGGTGCGGTGGTCTGTCGACGACCGGTCGTGATGGCCGGTGGCTCGTGGATCGGCTGTTCGGTGGTCGCGGTGACGGTGACGGGGCCGGTCGAGATGGTCGGCACCGTGCCGGGTCGGGGTATCGGTGAGCCACTGCTCGGGATGGTGATGCAGATTCACCCGGGGTGCCCGTGCCGGGTGGATGCGGGTCGGGGGTGCCCACACGACACGACCCGGATACCGGCCGCTACCGACACCACCGCTGCGGTTGCCGCCGCTACCGAGGCCGTTGCCGATACTGCCGACACCGCCGCCGCGGTTGCCGCCGCTGCCGATGCTGTTGCCGCCGATGCTGCCGCTGCTACTGCTACTGCTGTTGCTGTTGCCGCGTCCGAGGGTGGCCCACCCCGTCGGATCCTCGACATCCTCGGGAATCTGAGCGTGGCAGCGATCGCACACCAACGTCAGATTCTCGATATCGGTACGACCACCCCGCAACCACGGCACCATATGATGCACCGCACACATCGTCGCGGGAGCCTCACACCCGGGGCGGGTGCAGCCGCGGTCGGCGGCGATACACGCCAACCGCTGCCACGGCGACGCCAACCGATACTTCCCCCGCCCCAAATGCAGGGGCAAACCCTTGCCGTCGAACAGCATCAACAACGGGTAGCTGCCCTCGGCCATCCGCAACGCGTCGGGGATCGACATCACCGATCCTGATGCGGTGTGGGCGTACCCGGCCCCGGCCTGCAAGTCGGTGAGACTCATCGTCAACACCACCGACACCGGCACACCCCGATGCGATCCCAGGTTCTCCGGACCACCCCCGGCAGCCAGGAACGCTTTCACCGCGTCGTGGTTACGCTGCCCGGCACTACGCCGATCCCGCCGCGCCGCCACCTCCATGAGATCCTTGTCGACCGCACCCGGCCCCATCCGGGGACTGTCGGGATCCTCCGGATTACACATGCCCGGACGCGCCCACTTCGCCAAGACGACATCCAGCAGGGCACGCAGTTGCGGGTCGAGCACGCCCTTGATCTCGCTCATGCCGTCCACGCGTTGTTTGCCCACCCAGAGTTCGCGGCGGCGGGCGCGGTCGTCGTCATTGGTGAGGACCCCGTCGGGGTCCAGGCACGACAGCAGCACGTGCCCGACCTTGCTCACATACTCCGGCGGCATCTGGCTCGCCGCGCGGGCGAGGTGCTGTTCGGCCTCGGCCTGCCTCTCGACGGGCACCGCGGCCGGGATACGGTCCATCACCCGCATGATCACCCGCGCGTGCTCCGGGGACACCACACCCTCGGCCTGCAACGCCGCGGTGGTCGGCAACAACGCCGGACCGGGTTCTCCACAGAACGCGCGCGGCCGCAACGACGCCGACGCCCGTACCCGCGCTCCGGCCTCGGCGGCCGACAACCGCAGCACGTCGATCAGATACCCGCGCATCCCCTTGGCCCCGGCACGCTCCCACAGATGCCTGGACTCGACTTCGGCGATCATGCGGTGCGACAGTGCCGCCATCCGACAACGAACGGATTCCATCTCCCGCATGACGTCCACGAGAGCGGTGTCGGACAGTCCGGTGAGATCGGTCGCGAGCAGGGCGTCCATCGCGGCCGACAGACCGGCCGCGGTATCACCGCCTCGCGTTTCCCCCTCCGGAATCATGCACCAATTCTACCGCGAAATCCATTGCAGCAGAACAGCAATAGCCATGTGGTATCGAAATCTTCAGATGCTTACTCACATCATCGAAGCGACAAGCACGCGGACGACTATTGGCAATCCCCAGCTGCCATTCCGACACATGACGGATGATTACGAAGTCAGCGACTATGTCGAAACTCGCCGCAGGATCTCGAATATCGCAGATATCCCACCTCAAAGCGTCGTCCGGTTTCCCACCGCCGACCGGCCCACCGGGTGGCCTCCCGAACCCGCGGGCATCAAGCGAGCCGCTTGTTGACCCGCCACGTCATCGCCAAATTCTGAGATTCCGCCAGGTTGCGGCGCAACTGCCGCCCTCGCTCGGCTGCGCCCGCATCCGGGAACTGTGAGACGCCTGGCAGCGGCTCGCCGAACTCGCCGTCGGCTACGACGACCTCACCGACGAGGTAGCCACCGGGCACCCACGCAACCCAGCCGTCAAGTAACGCCCCAGGTGAGAGGCCGATAGATCGGTACACGGCCGGAATCCACCGCGGCTCGCCTTCGCTCGTGGGGGCACGATGTCATATCCCCGAGAACATCCGCCGCCGCGACCAGCACGGCACGGTGCGGTGCCGCCTGTAGGTGTCGTCGTGGTCGGTATCGCCGCGGCGGTGTGGGTGGTCGTGTTCGGTGCGACACTTGCCGTCCTGCTCGGTGGCGTCGACCGGTACGAGTCAACGACGCCTCGGTACACGGAGTACTCGAAGGCGATTCCTACCGCGTCGAGTGGGCCGGACTCGGAGCGTTCACCGGTGACAGCGCCGCCAGAGGTCGCCGCGCCGCCGTCCGCGACCGCACCACCCGCCACCCCGACCCGACCTCCGGCCACCGCCGAGACGCCACCGATCGCGCCAGCCGCACCGGTGCCGCAGGCCGCGCCGACGGAACCTCAAACCGCACCGCCCGCAGCGGATTCCGGCTGTCACCCCTCCTACGATCCCTGCCTGCCGATCGTCAGCGATGTGGACTGCGCCGGTGGGAGCGGCAACGGGCCCGTGTACACACCGGGACCCGTGCGGGTCATCGGGCCGGACGAGTACGGGCTCGATCGCGACCGCGACGGGGTGGGCTGCGAATAGCGCGGAGGGGTAGACGAGCCGCCGCTCGACGGATCGCGTTCAGGACCAGACCTCGAACGGGACATGCCCCACCGCGATGCCGCTGCGGGGGTCGAGCAGGCGGCCCATGCGTTTGAGGGCGCTGAGGGTGTAGGAGCGTTCGGTGATGGCGATGGCCGGAAAGTGGTGCAGGAGGCGGGATTCCAGGGTGACCAGCTCCTGAGGGGTGCGCAGCCAGGCGATCAGCATGACATTGCTCTCGTCGTCGGCGGTCACCACGCAGAGCCGGATCTCCGGCCACTCGGGTAACGCCGCACCGAGGGCGTCCAGGTCGGTGGCCGGGATGCGCGCCCGGATATTGGTGTTCACCCGCCAGCCCGCCGCCTGCTGGGCGAAATCGCAGCGGAAGATCAAGCGGCCGGAGCGGCTCATCTCCGAGATGCGGCGGCGCACCGTGGCGTCGCTGAGGCCGGTGTCGGCGGCCAGTTCGACCGCGCTGCGGCGGGCGTCGGCGCCGAGGGCGAGCACCAGTTCCCGATCGCCGCGGCGGCGGCGCGGCGCTCCCGGTGCGCGCTCGTCGCCCTCGGTCAGCAGCGCTTCCTGCGTCGGGTCCAGGGCACGGGGACGCCAGTGGCTGCCGTCGGAGTACTGGTGCACGGCCACGGCCAGGCGGGCCTCCTCGATGCCGGGGTGCTCGGCCAGCCAGCGGACGCGGAAGTCGTCCAGGGCGGCTGGTGATTCGGCCGCCACCGACAGTTGCAGGTCGTAGCGTCCGCTGGTCCGGTCGACCGCGAACACGCAGCCGTACGTGCTGGACCGGGCGGACACCTCGGCGACCGTATCGGGGCGACATCGCAGGCGCACGTAGCCGACCGTGGCGAACTCCGGCGCGTACGCGGTCGTCCAGGCCAGGCCGGTATCGGTGAGGTGCTGCCAGCGGCGGGCCGCGGTGGTGGCGTCGATGCCGAGGGACGCGCCGATCAGGGACCAGGGTGCCCGCGGGCTGATCTGCAGCGCGTTCACCAGGTCCAAGTCGCGCTCGCCGAACTCGACCGCGACGTCGAAACCCTGCGCGGGGGTGTTACCGATGTCGGATTCCGGCGTTTCCGATGTGCTGTAGAACACATGACCCATTGTGACAGCACCGCCACGCCAAGAGGAGGAACCACGGGTTTGCTGCGTACCACTCGAATCACGGTGCTGCTGTTGTCGGCAGCTTGGATCGCCGACTACATCGACCGCATCGTCATCAATTTCGCGCTGCCCGCGATCGGCGACGACCTGAACCTCGACCACACCCAGCTGGGCATGGTGGTGTCGGTGTTCTTCCTCGCCTACGCGGGCATGCAGATTCCCGCCGGGTTGCTGGCCGACCGTTACGGCGCGCTCACGATGGGCACCATCGGCCTGCTCGCCTGGTCGGTCTTCACCGGACTGACCGCGGTGGCCTGGTCGTTCTCCACACTGCTCGCCATGCGGTTCCTGTTCGGGCTGGTGCAGGGCGTCTTTCCCCCGGCGGCGCTGAAGGCGCTGTCGGAACGCAGCCTGCCCGAGCAGCGCACTACCGCCAGCGGCTGGACCAATGCCTCCAACGCGGTCGGCACCCTGCTGGCCGCCCTGGTGGCCGCGATCCTGCTGCCCACCGTGGGCTGGCGCATCATGTTCGCCCTCATCTCGCTGTTGGGCGTCGCGGTACTGCTGGCGTGGCGACGCTGGATGCCCGAACCGCTGCCGGAGGCGGTGGCCGCACCCGATGCCCGACCCGCGCACGACGACCGGTTGCGACGGCTGGTCATGCGCTCACCGGCGCTGCTGGGATTCGCGGTGATCTTCTTCGGCTACGACGCGATCGTGTGGGGGCTGAGTGCGTGGATGCCCACCTATCTGCACGACGAGTACGGCGTCTCGACCAGCACGGCCGCGTTGATCGGACTGCCCGCCACGGTTTTCGCGGCCGTGGGAACGGTGGCGGGCGCGCGGCTGTCGGACCGCATCGGCGGGCGGCCCCGGCACATCGTGGTACCGGCCATGATCGTCACCGCCGCACTGGCCGTGGCCCTGCCGTACGCCGGGTCGGTACTCGTCTTCGTGATCGCGGCGACGGTGCTGGGCACGGTGGCGTCGCTGTGCTACATGCCCGCCTTCGCGGTCCCGCTGCGGGCACTGCCCACCGAGCTGCTGGGTTCGGCCACGGCGGTGATCATCTTCGGCGGCCAGCTCGCCGGAGTCGTCACTCCCCTGCTGTTCGGCGCGGTCACCGACCACGTCTCGTACACCGCGGCCTTCGCCACGCTGACCCTCGGACCGGTGCTGGCCATCGCGGCGGCGGCCGTCGTGCCGCAGACCGCCGATGCCTTCCGCGCCCTGCTGCCGCAACCACCCGCTCCCGAGCCGAAGGAGACCCTCGCATGACCATCACCCCGGACCAGTTGCGGCACAACGGTTTCCCCATGCCGGACGGGCCGGTCGACCCGCACTGGCAGCAGGTGTACCGGCACCTGCACGCGCATCCGGAACTGTCCGGCGCGGAATTCGACACCGCCCGGCTGGTCGCCGACGAGCTGCGTGCCCTGCCCGGCTGGGAGGTGAGCGAGGGCATCGGCGGCACCGGCGTGGTCGGCGTGCTGCACGGCGGACCCGGACCGGTGATCTGGCTGCGCGCCGATATGGACGCGCTACCCGTACAGGAGGACACCGGACTGGACTACATGTCCCGGAACCCCGGTGTGATGCACGCCTGCGGGCACGACATGCACGTCACCGCCCTGCTCGCCGCCTGCGCACGGCTCGCATCCGAACCCTTCACCGGCACCGTGGTGGCCATCTTCCAGCCCGCCGAGGAGACCGGCGGAGGGGCGCGCGCCATGCTCGACGACGGCCTGCTGGAGCGGGTGCCGCGACCGCGAATCTGCCTGGGCCAGCACGTGAGTCCGCTGCCCGCAGGGCTCATCGCCAGCAAGGGCGGCCCCATCATGGCCGCCTCGGATTCGGTGCGCATCGTGCTCAGCGGCAAGGGCGGCCACGGATCCACCCCGCATCTGGCCGTGGACCCGGTGTCCATGGCGGCGTCGCTGGTGCTGCGCCTGCAATCGCTGACCGCGCGACAGACGGCCCGGCCGTCGTCGCCGGTGCTCACGGTGGGCGCGCTGCACGCGGGAACCCGGCCCAACATCATTCCCGAGACGGCCGAAATGCTGTTGACGCTAAGAACTTTCAGCGACAGCGCCCGGCAGCTGATGCTGGACGGGATCGAGCGGCTCGCCCGGGCCGAGGTGGATGCCGCCGGTGCGCCGGAAGCGCCGCGGATCGAGTGCTACGACCGCTTCCCGGTCACGGTCAACACCCCCGCCGACACCGATCGCGTGCTCACCGCGTTCACCGCCGCCGGACTCCCCGCGCTCACGCTGCCGCACCCGCAGACCGGCAGCGAGGACTTCGGCGTACTCGGCACCGCGGCCGAATGCCCCTCGGTGTTCTGGCATATCGGCGGATACCCCCTGGACCGGTTCTCCGAGGAGGACCGGGCGGTCATGCTCGCCGACCACACCCTGCCCGCGAACATCCCCGCCAATCACTCGCCGCACTTCGCGCCCGATCCGGAACAGACCCTGCCCGCGGCCACCGCCGCGATGGTCACCGCCGCGCGCACCGAACTCGCCGTCGAGGCGTAACCCCCGGCCGTCCCTGCCGGACGGCATGCACCACCCATGATGAGGAACAACAGATGAGTATTCGTCGAGCAGCCCTGACCACGGCCCTCCTGGCCGCGAGCGTCGTCACCGGCACCGCGACCGCGACGGCCGCACCGGAGACCGCCGCCGAACCGGTCTCCTTCCGCGCGAACCTGACCGGCGACACCGTGGTCACCACCCTCGAGCACGGGACCTTCACCCTGGCCGCGGATACGGGGGCGGTCACGATCAGCGATACCGCCGGACGCCCGCTCCAGGTGGTCCCGCTGTCGTTCACCCTCGACGGGCAACGGCTGCCGCTGCGGCAGCAGATCAGCGCCGACGGCCGCACCCTCCGGCTCACACCGGAGCTCGACGGCCTGAACCGAACGGCGCTGCGACCGGTGGCCTCACCGCTGGAAAACCAGCTCGCCATGAACGATCTCATCAATGCCGTCAGCCTGGGCACCTCGGTCGGCAGCCTGATCGGCACCGCGATCGGCGCGGTCGCGGGCGTCGGCGTGGGCATCGCGCTGGCCGGTGCGTCGTGCCTGGTGTTGAGCCTGGGCTGTGTGGTGGCGGTGCTGCCCATCGTCAGCATGGTCGCCGCGGCCGGTGGTCTCGCCGGTCTCATCCTCGGCGGCGGCCCCACCGCGGCGGCAGCGGCCTTCGACTACTGGACCACACTCAACGCGGCTCCGGGCGAGAGCCGGTACGCCCCGCACCTGCCGGGCGTCCAGGCACCCGCGAACTGAGTGGACGGAGACCGATGATGCGCATTCGCACAACAGCTTTCGCCGCGATCGTGACCGCCGGGGCAATGGGCGCGGCGGCCACACCCGCCGCCGCCGACCCACCGACGGCGCACTACAGCTCCGTCGTCGCCGACGGCTCCGTCACCACCACCCTGGAGGGCGCGACGTTCGCGCTCACCGCGGACGGGCGGACGGTGCTCGCCCACGACCCGACGGGACACGAGGTCCTGCGCCTGCCACTGGCGTTCGAACTCGACGGTGCGGTGCACCCGATCCGGCACCGCATCGACGATGCGGGACGCACGCTGGTGCTCACCCCGGACCTCGAACCGCGCCCGGTCGCCTCACCCATGGAAAACCAACTGGCACTGGGCGAATGGGCCGGGAACATGACCAAGGGCGCACTGGTCGGCACCCTCGGCGGATTCGTGCTGGGCGCGCTGGTGGGCGCCGCACTCGGCCTCGGCTCATGCCTGGTGGTCGGTCCGGGCTGCCTGGCGACCACACCGGCGGCGATCATGGCCTTCGCCGCCGGTGGCGGCCTGCTCGGCACCCTGGCGGTGGGCGGCGTGGCCCTGGCCGACGGCCTGTGGAAATACATCACCACCCTGCAGGCCGCACCGGGTGAGAGCGCGTACGCCGACAACGACGGCCTACTCGACCCCAACGGCACCGGCGTCCCCGACGCCAACCTGCGCCTGCCGCCGCTGCCGTTCAAGGCGTTGATGAGCGGTTCCGCGGGGCGCTGACAGGCCGGACGCGGCCTGCCCCGGCTTCTTCGGGCTGTCGCTCGATCAGCCCGTGTGTTGCACTGGAAGGAACTCGACGGGAGGCGGAGTCATGGACTCAATCCTGTACTGGAATTCCATTGCGCTGGAAGCTAATCGAGTAAGTCACAGTAATGGCGCCAGGGAACAGACCGGGCCGCCGCTCAGCGCACGCGCGTTGGCGATGGTGCACCTGGCCATGCACGACGGGTACATCGGCGCACTGGGTGCGGGCGCGAAATATCGCCCGTACCTGCCGGATTCGGCACCGGCCCCACCGGGCGCGGCCGCGGACGCGGCGGTGGCCGGAGCGGCGCATCGAACGCTGACATCCTTGTACCCGAGCCAGACACGAGCGTTCGACGAGGCGCTGGACTACCCGGGGCTCAGTGGTCCCGGCGCCGACGAGGGGTTGAAGTACGGCCGCCTGATCGCCGAACGAATTCTCGACGACCGCTCGGACGATCCCGGGGTCGGTGACGACGGCTATCGGCCCTCACCCGAGCGGTATCGGCACCGCCCGGACCCGTTCAATCCGGACCAGGGTTTCCACGGGCCGTTCTACGGTGCGCGCTCGAAACTGTTCGCCGCGACCCGTCGCCACCAGATCGATCCACCGCATCGCGGTGACGACGTATATCTCGAATCGCAGCGAATCGTGCGGGCCACCGGCGTAGCGCCCGACCTGCTGAGCACCATCCCGCAATTCCTCATCGACGGTCTGCCGCCCGACCGGCGTCGCCGCACCGAGGAACGCACCCTCATCGGCATGTTCTGGGCCTACGACGGAGCTCACGGCATCGGCACCCCGCCGCGGTTCAACAACCAGATCCTCCGGAAGGTCGCCGCCCGCCGCAACACCTCCACCGAGGACAACGCACGCTTGTTCGCGCTCGTCAATGTGGCCATGGCCGATGCCGGCATTCTCGGGTGGGAGGAGAAGTACCGCCACGACCTGTGGCGACCCGTGGTCGGCATTCGGGAGCACGACCCGTCGTTGGGACCGGCCGCACGCGAGGGCGACAACGACATCACCACCGATTGCCAGACCGACTGGCGTCCACTCGGCTCACCGGCATCGAATACGACCAATCGCAACTTCACCCCGAACTTCCCCGCCTACCCGTCCGGCCACGCGACCTTCGCCGCCGCCGCATTCCACATCGCCCGCCGCTTCTACGGCATACCCGCCGACGACCAGAATCCCGACACCCTCACCGAGGGCCTCACCTTCATCTCCGACGAACTGAACGGCGTGACCACGGACAACACCGGCGCGGTCCGCCCCCGCCACGTCCGCACCTTCCCCGACGGCCTCCACCAGATGATCGTCGAGAACGGCCGCAGCCGAATCTGGTTGGGCGTCCACTGGGAATTCGACTTCGCCCCGAGACCCCTCGGCATAGGCGGCCTGCCCCTCGGACTCGCGATCGCAAACGACATCTTCGACACCGGCATGCGGAAATCCACGGTCGGCCCGCGCTGACACGCGTGGTCTTCACCGAGACGAAACAGCGGGCGACGGGTCGGTGGTGATGACCACACCGCACGGTCTCGGCCCTGCCGTGTTTCGGCAGCGGTGCCGACGAATCACCCGGCGCGTGCGGCGATACGACGGTCGATGACCGATAGCGCGAACTCCGACCAGCGAATGTTCTCCTGTTCGAAGGAGATTCCGCGCAGTAGCGTCAGGTAAGGGCCGATCCGGTCGGACTCCTCCAGGTACGCCTGCTCGCTGCGGCCGTTCAGCAACCGGGTGCGCAGGCGTTCGTAGCGGGCCAGTTCCGCCGTCGCCCACGCCGATTTCTCTTCCGGGGCCGTCCGTACCACCAAGGCATCCTCGTTCTCCATGCCCTGGACCTTCACCAGCAACTCGTCCCCGATGGCGGTGGGCTTGACGGGCTCGGCGATGAACGCGCGCAAGGCGGCGCGGCCCGCGGGGGTGATCGAGTGCAGGCGCTTGTTCGGCCGCCGCTCCTGCTGCACCGATGTGGACATGGTCACCCGAGTGGTCGCCTCCAGCCTCGGCAGGCTGCGCCGCCACGAACCCGAATACGCTGCCATCGTGGAACTGACGCGGTCGCCGCTCTCGGTGGCCGAGATCGCCGCCCGGCTGCACCTGCCGATCACCGCGACCAAGCTCCTGGTCGGAGATCTCATCGGTGACGGCGTCCTCGACATCCGCGCTCCCGCCGTCGGCCCGGGTTCCGCCGACGACCTCACTGTGCTCCGTGCGGTCCTGAAAGGGATTCAGGCCCTGTAACAGTCGGCGGCAGCTATCTCGGCGGCTGGGACCAGCCGAAGGTGAGTTCCACCGCGCGCTTCCAATTGCCGTACTCGGCCTTCACGTGTTCGGGATCCGCCTGCGGCTGCCATTCGGCCGCGCGATGCCAGTTGCGGCGCAGCACCTCGAGGTCGGCCCAGTAGCCGACGGCCAGCCCGGCGGCGTAGGCGACGCCCAGGGAGACGGTCTCGATGACCATGGGGCGCTTGACCGGAACGTCGAGGACATCGGCCACGAACTGCATGAGCAGGTGGTCGGTGGTCATGCCGCCGTCCACCTTGAGCGCGGTCGCCTGGAGCCCGGAGTCGGCGTTCATGGCGTCGACGACCTCGCGGGTCTGCCACGCGGTGGCCTCGAGCACGGCCCGGGCCAGGTGCCCCTTGGTGACATAGGAGGTGAGCCCGACGATGATGCCGCGGGCCTCGCTGCGCCAGTGCGGCGCGAACAGGCCGGAGAAGGCGGGCACGATGTAGCAGCCGCCGTTGTCGTCGACGGTGCGGGCGAGCGTCTCGATTTCCGGTGCGCTGGAAATCAATCCGAGCCCGTCGCGGAACCACTGGACCAGTGACCCGGTGACGGCGATGGAGCCTTCCAGCGCGTACATGGCCGGCGCGTCGCCGATGCGGTAGCCGACGGTGGTGAGTAGTCCATGAGTGGACCGGACCGGCGACCGGCCGGTGTTCATGAGCAGGAAACCGCCGGTGCCATAGGTGCATTTGGTGTCCCCGCGGGAGAAACAGGTCTGCCCGAACAGCGCCGCCTGCTGATCGCCGAGCGCGGCGGCGATGGTAATGCCGGGCACCACGCGGCGCGTGACGCCGTAGACCTCGCTGGAGGAGCGGATCTCCGGCAGCATGGCCGGGGGAATATCGAAGAAGGACAACAACTCCCGGTCCCACTCCAGGGTCTCGAGATTCATCAGCAGGGTCCGGCTGGCATTGGTGACGTCGGTGAGGTGGATGCCGCCGTCGACGCCGCCGGTCAGATTCCAGATCAGCCAGGTCTCCATGGTGCCGAACAGGACATCGCCGCGTTCGGCGCGGGCCCGCAACCCGGGGACGGAGTCGAGCAGCCAGCGCAGCTTGGGCGCGGAGAAGTAGGTGCCCAGCGGCAGCCCGCTCAGCTCGGGCACGCGGTGGGCGTCGGGCCGATCGCTCAGCGATCGCACCAGATCCGCGGTGCGGACGTCCTGCCACACGATGGCCTTGCCCACCGGATGCCCGGTGTGGCGGTCCCAGACGACGCTGGTCTCGCGCTGATTGGTAATGCCGAGCGCGACAATCTGCTCGCGGGCGATGCTCGCATCGCGCAGGGCGCGGGGAATGATGCGATCGACATTGCGCCAGATCTCCATCGCGTCCTGTTCGGCCCAGCCGGGCTTGGGAAAGTAGTGCTGGTGTTCGCGCTGCGCCACCGAAACCAGCCGACCGGCTGGGTCGAACACTATGCAGCGGGTCGAGGTCGTTCCCTGATCGATGGCCATCACATAGCGCTGCGTCATTGGGCGCGCCTTTCTGCGGGTAGAGCGAATCGGGGCCCTCGCGCCCCGGGATTACTTGTTCTCGACCAGATCTCGCGACACCGCGCGGGCGGCGTGACGCACGTAGCCGAGCAGTGCCGGGTCCGGTCCCCGGCCGGTCGGGAAGATCCGTTCGGCGGCGCCGGAGATGCCGATCGCACCGACCACCAGGCCGCCGTGCGAGCGGATCGAGGCGGCGATGCTCGCCTCGCCGGGCTCGAGCTCGCCGTACTCGCCGGCCCACGCGTTGTCCCTGACATCCGCCAGCGATTTGGCGAGCAGCGCCGGTTGGATCACGGTGCGGCGGGTGAGCGACTCGAGCTTCCCGGCGCGGATGCGGGCCGCCAGATCACTGTCGTAGGCGAGCAGGATCTTGCCGAGCGCGGTGGCGTGCAGCGGCAGCAGCGCGCCCACATCGAGGGTCTGCGGGGTGTCGTCCGGCCGGAAGACATGGTGCGCCACGAGAACACGGTCCTGGGATGCCACACCGATCCGGACGGCCTCACCGCTGCGCGCGGCGAGAGCGTCGGCCCAGTTGATCGCCCGGGAACGCAGTTCATTGGCGTCCAGGTGACCGGCGCCCAAGTACCGCAGTGCCGTACCGAGCCGGTACTTCCCGCCGCCGCGATCCTGTTCGACGAAGCCGATGGCCTGCAGCGTCCGCAGGATGCCGTGCGCGGTCCCCTTGGCGAGCTCGAGCGAGCTGGCGATATCACCGACACCCAGACCGCCTGAACTGCGGGCGAGCAATTGCAGCATCGCGCCCGCACGCTCGATCGATTGCACCGGGCCCGGCATAGCGGACAACGTATTCCATCGAACGCGGTCCGACAATGTCGAACGCCGAACCGCCGTTGGCCCACGGTCGGCGCCCCATCATGACCTGCACCTTCTTCAATGTGATCTAGGTCATAGTGCCTTTCGGCAGCGTAACGCGCAGATTCGGCGGAATCGAGCGTTCGACATTGTCGAACCGACCGGATTGAATGTGTGCCACGTCACCGTAGAGTTCTGCGCACTTTCGGGGTCCGGGCAACGTGGTCCGGGACCACCCCACGGACGAATGGAGCAATCGTGGGTCTCGCAGAGGTTTTCGTCAGCGAGGTGTTCGGCACGGGAGTGCTGATACTGCTCGGCGGCGGAGTCGTGGCCAATGTCCTGCTGGCGAAGTCCAAGGGCGCCGACGGCGGCTGGCTGCTGATCAGTTTCGGATGGGGATTCGCCGTGATGGCGGGCGTCTACGTCGCCTTCAAGTCCGGCGCGCACCTCAATCCCGCGGTGACACTGGGGATTCTGAGCAGCGGGGCACAGGAGTACGCCCCGGGCGTCGCCATCTCGTTCGGATCGACGGTGGCCTATGTGGCCGGGCAGCTCCTCGGCGCGTTCCTCGGCGCCTGTCTGGTATTCGTGGCGTACAAGCAGCATTTCGACGCCGAGACCGACGAGGGCAAGAAGCTGGCCGTCTTCTCGACCGGCCCGGCCATCCGCAGCTACGGCTGGAATCTCGCCACCGAAGCGATCGGCACCTTCATCCTGGTGCTGGTGGTCCTCTCGTTCGGGAAGACGCCCTCCGGTCTCGGCCCACTCGCGGTCGCGCTGCTGGTGGTCGGTATCGGCGCCTCGCTCGGCGGCCCGACGGGCTACGCCATCAACCCGGCCCGCGACCTCGGCCCGCGCATCGCGCACGCGGTACTGCCGCTGCGGCGCACCGCCCCGGAACCGGTCCACGCGCACTCCGCGAGCCTGGGCGCGGCCGCCCGACCGGCGCCCGAACCCGCCGCCGGATCCAGTGACTGGGCCTACTCCTGGGTCCCCGTCGTCGGCCCGCTGATCGGCGGCGTGCTGGCCGGGCTCGTCTCGCAGCTCATCTTCTGATCGAATCACGCGCAGCACCAAACAGTTTCGCCGAAGGAGAAATCCCCATGTCACGATACGTCGCAGCGATCGACCAGGGCACCACCTCGACCCGCGCCATGATCTTCGACCACGCGGGCACGGTCATCGCCGTCGACCAGCGCGAGCACAGCCAGATCTTCCCGCGCGCGGGCTGGGTGGAACACGATCCGGCCGAGGTCTGGGAGAACACCCGCGCGGTGGTCGCGGGCGCACTGGCCAAGGGTGATCTCACCGCCGCCGATATCGCCGCGGTCGGCATCACCAACCAGCGCGAGACCACCGTGGTCTGGGATCGCGCCACCGGGGAACCGGTCTACAACGCGATCGTGTGGCAGGATACCCGCACCGACCGCATCGCCGAGGAGCTGGGCCAGCTCGGTGGCGGACAGGAACGGTACCGGGAAAAGACCGGATTGCCGCTGGCGACGTACTTCTCCGGACCGAAGATCAAGTGGATTCTGGACAATGTCGACGGCGCCCGGGAGCGCGCGGAGGCGGGCGAACTGGCCTTCGGCAATATGGACACCTGGATCCTGTGGAATATGACCGGCGGCACGGACGGCGGCGTGCACGCCACCGATCCGACCAATGCCTCGCGCACGCTGCTGATGGATCTGGAGACGCTGCAATGGGATTCGGAGATCGCGGCGGAGATGGGCGTGCCGCTGTCACTGCTCCCCGAAATCCGTTCGTCCTCCGAGGTGTACGGCACGGTGCGCGCCCGCGGCGCGCTGGCCGGCGTGCCCATCGCCGGCATTCTCGGCGACCAGCAGGCCGCCACCTTCGGCCAGGCCTGCCTGTCGCCCGGCGAAGCCAAGAACACCTACGGCACCGGTAATTTCGTGCTGCTCAATACCGGGAACGACAAGGTGCTCTCCAACAACGGCCTGCTGACCACGGTCTGCTACCAGCTCGGCGACGCCAAGCCGGTGTACGCGCTGGAGGGGGCCATCGCAGTGACCGGTTCGCTGGTGCAGTGGCTGCGCGACAACCTCGGCATGATCGGTTCGGCGGCCGAGATCGAGGAGCACGCGCGGACCGTCGAGGACAATGGCGGCGCGTACTTCGTGCCCGCCTTCTCCGGCCTGTTCGCGCCCTACTGGCGCTCCGATGCCCGCGGCGCGATCGTCGGGCTGACGCGCTTCGTCAGCAAGGGCCATCTCGCGCGGGCCGTCCTGGAGGCCACCGCCTTCCAGACCCGCGAGGTCATCGACGCCATGAACGCCGACTCCGGTGTCGCGCTCACCTCGCTCAAGGTGGACGGCGGTATGGTCGTCAACGAACTGCTCATGCAGTTCCAGGCCGACATCCTGGGAGTCGAGGTCATTCGCCCGGTCGTCGCGGAGACCACCGCGCTCGGCGCGGCCTACGCCGCCGGTCTCGCCGTCGGATTCTGGGAGAGCGAGGACGCCATCCGGACGAACTGGGCCGAGGACAAGCGCTGGCACCCCGCCCTGGACGAGACCCGCCGGGAAGCCGAGTACCGCAACTGGAAGAAAGCCGTCACCAAGACCTTCGATTGGGTCGAGGACTGACCTCCCGCCCCTGAATCCACCCGGCTACCAAGGAGAAACTGCAACGCCCGCCCCACGTCTCGGCCCGGACTATCGCACGTCCGCGTTGCGGAAGCTCGCCGACGCCGCCCGGCTGGCCGCCGGAAAGCCGTCCCCGGCCTGAGCAACGGACGAGGATGCGTCCGGCACATACGAGATCGGCCCGAAACCTACTGGTTCCGGGCCGTTTTCCCTAGTAGCGGGGACAGGATTTGAACCTGCGACCTCTGGGTTATGAGCCCAGCGAGCTACCGAGCTGCTCCACCCCGCGTCGGTGGGTACTACGCTACCCAGTACTTGGGGGTAGTACCTAATCCGCTGGCGGGAGGGGGTTTTGCGGTGGTGAAGGTGGGGTCGGCGGCTGTCGCCGAGTAGGGCCGGGGCGGCGCGCCAGGCGCGGGCCAGGCCGAATTCGGCGACGCCGCGGATCAGGTCGCGGAAGGTCGCGTCGGTGGCGCCGTCGGTTCGGGCCAGTTCCGCGCGCAGGCGCAGGGCATCGAGGGTGCGTTGAGGCAGAACGCGGCCGAAAGTGCTCATCAGGCGGGACTTCTTGCCGACCGGATAGCGGACGCGGGGCCTGCGGGCGGTCACCGCGTGCAGGATGGCCTGGGCGACCACGTCCGGGCTGGAACCGGCCCGCTCCTCACGCAGCGAGGCGGCGCGGCCGCGTCCGTCGAATGACCGATCGCCTCCCCGCCGCGCGAGCTGCCGTCCCACCTCGCGACCCTGACCGAGGACATCGACGCGTCGGAGACCACCGTGTTCCGCGCGGTCCTGCGCCCGCCGGGTGAAGGCGACGAGCTGCTCGCAGCCCGGGGCATCCGACCGGCGCGCTTCGACGTCGTCGTGCTGATCCGCACCGAATCCGTCGACGCCGCACTGGCGGTGCGGGACAGCCCCGCCTATCGGAAGCTGGCCGAGACGCTGGGCGCGCAGGCCCGCCGCACCCACGAGATCGTGGCGCGCAACGCCGGACGACTCGGCGACGTGGACCACGGCCGAGACGACCGCTTCCTGGTCAATTACTTCTACGCCGACGACCGCGAAACCCTGCTACAGGTGTGGCAGTACACCGCCGGTTGGTTCCAGGCGAAGACCGCGCTGCCCAACTCGGCGCTGATGCAGCCGCTGGAGCACGAGCCGGCCGACTACGGACTGATCAACCATGCCAGCTGGCCACACTGGCGGACCTTCCTGCCCAGCCTGATCTTCCGGCCGACCTTCCGCAGTTTTCGTGCTGGCCAGTTTCAAGCCAATGGCATTGCCGCGCAACCGATCATCTACCGCAAGGTGTGACGTCCTCAGCTCAGCTCCGGGAACCTGCTCAACTCGGCGCGCGAGGAGACCCCCAACTTGGGAAACGCCTTGTACAGGTGGGAAGCGACGGTGTGGGGCGGGCGAGCCGATCGTGGGAGCGCGCCGGATCACCCACCCGGACCGCGGCCTCGACGTAATCCGGCCAGGAGTACCGCCACCCGCCCGTACCGCATCACTCTCCAAAACAGTTGGCCGCCAAGTGGATAACGGAATGTATCACCGGTCGTCGCGGCGTGCCGGACGGTGCGCGGCTGGGCGGCGGGTCAGCGGGTGGCGGGCGTGAGTTCGCGGACCACGTTCGCGCTCAGGAAGTCCGGCGCCTTGATCACGTACCGGAGCATGAAGCGAATGAAGGCGGGCATGTCGGCGGCCGTGGGATCGCGGTAGACGTGTGGATTGTCGACCTCGTAGGTGCGCCGCCGCGTCTCGAGCTGGAAGTGTCCGGCCGCGAGCACATTTCGCACCCAATCGGATTCGGCACCGTAGGTCAGCGCGATCACGAAGCCACCGTCACGGCGGAACGCCCACAGCGGAGTGCGGAAGACCTTGCCGGATTTGCGTCCGCGATGCACCACCACCGCCCATCCGGGCGCCCACGGCGCGATGAACTTGGTGATGCGATTGAGCCCGGCCTTGTTGACGCGAGCGACCCAGCGTGGAGCAGGCATCTCAGAAACTCCTCACTTGTGGAATTATACACCCCAGACTACCGCCGCCACACGCCAGAAGTCAACGCTTGTAGAATTCCTGACACCATGCCACCGATCGGACGCAGACCAGGAAAAACCGATACCCGCGAGGTGCTGCTGGCCACGGCCCGCCGCCGCTTCGCCGCCACCGGCTACGAACGGACCAGCGTGCGTGAGATCGCGGCCGAGGCGGGCGTCGACCCGGGCCTGATCCGTCATTATTTCGGCAGCAAGGCCGAACTCTTCCGCGCCACCATGGGCTGGCCCTTCGAGCCCGCTGACATCGCCGCCCGCATTACCGACGGCGACCCGGAACAACTCGGCGAACGCCTGACCCGCGTCTTCTTCGAGATCTGGGACGAGCCCGACACCCGGGCTCCACTGTTGGCCATCCTGCGCGGAGCCGCCACCCACGACGAGTCCGCGACACTCGTCCGCCAGTTCATCCAGGGTCGCGTCTACTCCGAAATCGCCTCCGCCCTACCGTTTCCCGACGCGGAACTGCGCATCGACCTGGCCATGGCGCACCTCGTGGGCGTCGCCTACCTCCGCTACATCCTGCGGGTGGAACCGGTGGCCTCCGAACCCCGCGACAGCCTCGTCGCCCGCATCGCACCCGCAGTCTCGCTGCACCTCGGCGACGACCCGAGTACCGACACTCCCGCCTGAGGGCGACGGCCGCCGACCAGCGGTCCGAGACGCACCCGCTCGACTTCCCCGGAGTGGAAAGCTTCGTCCAACTCCTGTGACACACTCAATAACGTACCGCCGCTTAGCGGCACGATATTTAGGGAAGTTATCTCGGGTTGTCGCCGCCGAAGACGGCGACCCGTGACACACGTCGTGCCACCGCCGTGACGAATACGCGCCGTCGGGTATCTGCCTCGGGTACCCGGAGACGCGCTGAAAGGGTCTTGATGTCTGCGAACACAATAGGTTTCGCGTTACTCCTCATCGGAGTGATGATGTTGGTTTCCAAGATCATCCGTGTGAAATGGCGATTGGCGCAGAAGCTGTTCATTCCGAGTTCGATCATCGGCGGTGTGCTCGCGCTGCTGATCGGCCCCGATGTGCTCGGTCGGATCGCTTCGGCGGTCGGATTCGACGGGTTCGCCGACGCGGGCCTGTTCACCACGGAGATCCTCGACGTCTGGAGCAGCCTGCCGGGGCTGCTCATCTCACTGGTATTCGCCGGGCTGTTCATGGGACACCGCCTGCCGTCGCCGAAGGAGGCCCTGAACATCGCCGGGCCGCAGATCTCCTTCGGTATGACCATCGCCAGCGGCCAGTACGTCGTCGGCCTGCTGTTGGCGATACTCGTGCTGGTCCCGCTGTTCGATGTGCCGGTCTGGACCGGCGCGCTGATCGAGATCGGCTTCGAGGGTGGACACGGCACCGCCGCCGGAATGGCGGACACCTTCGCCGAATTCGGATTCGCGGAGGCGCAGGACCTCGCCCTCGGTCTGGCCACCGTCGGCATCCTGTCCGGTGTCATCGTGGGTATCGCCCTGATCAATTGGGGTGTGCGCCGCAACAAGACCCAGATCCTCCGCAGTGACGCCTCGCCCTCGGTGGCCGAGCAGGCCGGGCTCGTGGAGAAGGAGCGCCGTCGCGCCGCGGGCACCCTGACGGTGCAGCCGTCGTCCATCGAAACGCTCACCCTGCACTTCGGCCTGCTGGCGCTGGGCGTGCTGATCGGCTGGCTGCTGCTCACCGGCATCCAGTGGGTCGAATCGAAGCTGTGGGCCGACAGCTTCGAGCTGTTCGCCTATGTCCCGCTGTTCCCGATCGCCATGGTCGGCGGCATCATCGTCCAGCTGGCCATCCAGGCCTTCGACCGCGACGAGATCGTCGATCAGCAGCTGATCGAACGGTTGCAGGGCTTCTCGCTCGACGTCCTGGTGATCGCGGCCCTGGGAACGCTGTCACTGTCGGCCATCGCGTCGAATATCGGGCCGTTCCTGCTGCTGGCCGGTGCGGGTCTGGCCTGGACGGTGGGCGCCTTCATCTTCCTGGCGCCGCGAATGCTGCCGAACTTCTGGTTCGAACGCGGCATCGCCGACACCGGCCAGGCGCTGGGCGTCACCTCCACCGGGCTCATCCTGCTCCGCGTGGTCGACCCCAACCTGGAGACACCCGCCTACTCCGCCTTCGGTTACAAGCAGCTCCTGCTGGAACCGTTCTTCGGCGGGGGTCTGGTCACGGCCGGGGTCATTCCGATCATCGCCAACTTCGGCGTCGGCTGGGTGCTCGGCTCGATGCTGGTGCTGCTCGTGGCATCGCTGACGGTCGGCATGCTGTACTTCGGGCGGCAGCGAACGCCCGCGCCGCCGGTGGCCAAGGATCAGGTCACGACCGGCTGATTCGGTACACGACGAGGGCGCTGAGACGGATTAACCCCGAAGCGCCCACGTCGTATTCCCCGTGCT
>NZ_JASCXP010000014.1:0-38582 GCF_030010695.1 Nocardia sp. CC201C | reverse complement strand
TTGCCCGACGGGGTCTTCGGCAGCGCCCCCTTCGTCACGATGGTGACCACGGCGGGCGCGATCCCGATATCGTCGTACACCGCGCGCGCCACCTCCTTGCGAATCCGTTCGGCCGCATCGGCGTCGGCGGCGGCATCGGATTCGGCGATGATCGCGATGCCCTCGCGGGCCATGGACGGCAGTCGCACCGCCACCGCCGCCACACCACCGGGACGCACGCCGGACACGGTGCCCGCCGCGCGCTCGACCACGGTCGGCGCGATATTGCGGCCCGCGACGATGATGACGTCCTTCTTCCGGCCGGTGACCACGACCTCACCGCTCGCGGTGACATAGCCGAGATCGCCGGTGGACAGCCAGCCTTCGGCGTCCACCGCCGACGCGTACCCGTCCGGTCCCAGGTAGCGGGTGGTGACGGCGTCGCCGCGCACCAGAATGCTGCCGATGCGGTCGGCGGGCAGCACGGTGCCGCGCTCGTCGACCACGCGCAGTTCGATACCCGGCACGGGTGCGCCCAGTTTGGCCAGGGACCGCGGCCGCTCGATGCCGTCCCGGCGCGCGACGCCGTCGCGCTCGGCCACTTCGCCGTCGATGACATCCACCGAGAACACCTCGTCAACCGGGGCGAACGACACCGCGAGGGTGGTCTCGGCCATACCGTAGGCGGGCATGACGGCCTCCGGTCGCAGGCCGAAACGCGCCGCCTGGGTGACGAATTCGTCGAGGGTGCTCTCGTCGATGACCTCCGCGCCATTCACGGCGACTCGCAGTGTCGACAGGTCGTAGGCGCCCTCGGGGGCGCGCTTGAGCCGCCGGGCGAGCAGCGAGTACGCGAAATTCGGTGCGGCGGTGTAGGTGCCGCCGAAGCGGGTGATGTACTCGGCCCACTTCAGTGGGCTCTTCAGGAAGGCCAGTGGGGTGGTGATCACCGTGGTCGCCTGCGCGATCATGGGCGTCAGCATCATGCCCACCATGCCCATATCGTGATAGAGCGGCAGCCAGCTCACCACCACGTCGCTCTCGGGCCGGAACCCGGCGGCGGCGATCATGGCGTGCTGGTTCTGTCGCACATTGCCGTGCGAGATGGCGACCGCCTTCGGCACACCGGTGGTGCCGGAGGTCAGCTGGAGAATCGCGATATCGTCCTCAGCGGTGGACACCGGCTCCACCTCGGTGGCGGCGGCCAGTTCTTCGACCGACACGACGGGCGCGCCCAGGTCCAGATCGCGCACCGCCGCCGTGAACGGCTCGCCGACCGCGATCACCGCCGCGCCGAGCATGGCCACCACGGCGCGGGTATCGGCCACCCAGGTTTCCAGATTGGTGCGCGGCGTCGGCTGATGCAGCATGGTGAAGGCCGCCCCGCGCAGCCAGGTGGCCTGCACCAGCGCCGCCACATCGGCGGGCTCACCGGCGAGGATGGCGACCGACCCGCCGTGTTCGACGCCCGCGCCCGCCAGCCCGCCCGCGATCCGGCGGGCGCGCGAGCGCACCTGATCCCAGCTGTGGAAGGCCAATTCCGTTGTGTCGCTTCCACTCCACAGGCCGGTGGTGGTGGATGCGGGCTGCTCGAACAGTAGATCGGTGACTGTGCTCATGACTCTTCCGGTCTCTTCCCGGCTCATGCCGACGGTGCTGCCTCGCGCAGCACGCGGTCGAAGTTCTCTACGAAGGTCGCGGCGTAACCCGCGGGCAGGGCGGCCGGGTCGGTGACGACGCCGAACGAGGTGCGATTGCCCAGAATCAGGGAGGTCACCGAGAACGAGTATCCGGCCAGCGGCGACAGCGGCGTCAGTTCCGCGATGCGGTGGCCCAGCACGGCGCGAATCCGGGAGAAGCCCGGATTGATGCCGATGTGGATATCCGGACTCATATGCGCCATGGCCGCGTGCGCGATGACCCGCTGCACCGGCCAGGGCAGCGCCGGGCCGCCGTCGGGTGCCGCCGAGGTCAGCTCGGGACGCCGCCGCTCGATGGTCGCCAATTCGCTGCGGCAGCGCTCGATCTGGCGACCCAGATCGGGTTCGTTGCCGAGCAGGTTCAGCGGCGTGACGATCACCGCGTTGCCGGTGTGCCGGAACTCCGGATCGTTGGTCACCGGCAGGGTCACCCGCAGCGTCTGCGCCGGGGCGCCGGGCGGGATGGTACTGAGGGTGCGGCCGATGGCGGCGAGCACGAACTCGTGCACCGTCGCATCGTGTTTCTTGGCGGCGCGGCGCAGTTCCCGGGTGGAGATGCCGGTCGTCGCGACCTCGCGGCGGCCGTTCTTGGTCAGCTTGGGCCAGCCGCGGCCCGTGCGCCCGGCGGCCCACTGGTCGTTGAAGGCGGCCTTGGACTCCTTCAGCACCTCCGGCTCGACGGGCGGGGTGCGGAAACGCGGGCTGGTGGCGAAACGCTCGAATTCCGACAGATCGTCGGCGGTGCCGTCGGCCAGCAGGGCGGCGAAGGCGGCCCCGGCGATGCCGTCGGACAGCGCGTGGTGCACCCGCAGCAGGATGCGCTGCGCACCGTCACCGCGCGGTGTCAGCAGCGTGATGTGCCACAGCGGCTCGGGACGGGGCAGCGGCGTCTCCATCAGCGTGGCCAGCTGCCGCCGCAGGTCGGCCTGATCGGTGAAGTCGCCGCCGGTGAGGTGTCGAGTGAGGTCCGGCCGGTCGGTCAGCACGACGCGCGGTGCGCGCCATCGGCCTTCGGCGATGCCGACGCGGAAGATGTCGAACAGGCCGATGCGCTCGGCCACCCGGTCCCGGATGGCGTCGAGGGTGAGCCGTTCTCCGCCTGCTTCGAGTTCGAGCAGCATCGCCCAGTGCATCGGGCGACCCTTGCCGTCCAGGTGCAGGTAGGTGTGGTCGGGTGGGGCCAGTTCGATGGGTGCGCTGGCGTCGGTCATGGCAGTTCCACCTGGTTCTCGAACATCGTCCGGTATCGCGCGGTATCGGGCTTCATGGCCGCGGCCACCAGCTCCCACAGGATTTCGTCGGTGCCGCCGCCGACACGGGCCAATTTCATATCCCGCCACCAGCGTCCGATCGGCAGCCCGGTCTCGAGGTAGCCGATACCGCCGAAGATGTGCAGGCACTGCGAGGCCACCTCCTCGCCGAGATTGGCGGCGGTGGCCTTGAGCGCGGCGGCGGTGCGCAGGTTGATCTTCCCTTCGGCCGCGACCCCGGCCAGGGCGTAGCGCAGCATGTCGACCCGCGATTGCAGATCGGCCAGCCGCAGCCGCAGCGCCTGGTGGTCGTAGAGCCGCTTGCCGAACTGGATGCGGTCCATCATGCGGGCCAGCGTGACGCCGAGCATGACCTCGCAGGCTCCGGCGATCTGTCCGGCCACCGAGAAGCGCTCGTGCCCGAGACCCCAGCTGATCATGGCGAGACCGGTGCCCGGACGCCCGATCAGCGCCTCCTCCGGAATCCAGGTGTCGATGGTGACCGCGGCGGTGTCCAGCGGTCCCGCACCGAGCTTCTCGTAGGGGGTGGCGATCTCGACCTGCGCGGTGGGCACGATGGCGAGCGCCACATTGCCGTGGTCGGCCGAGGAGCCGTCCCCGGCGCTGCGGCAGACGACCATGATCTGATCGGCGATGGGCGAGAGCGAGACGAACTTCTTGTGCCCCACCACCCGGTAGCCGTCGCCCTCGGGCTCGATCATGGTGCGGGCGATCTGCAGATCGGAGCCGCCGGATTCCTCCGATGCCGCGATGCACAGCACCGCCTGCGTCTCGATGGCCCGGTTGGCCAGCTCGCGCTGAAAGTCGTTGCGCCCGAACCGTCGCAGGATGGCGATGGCCGAATCGTGCAGGCTCACACCGACACCGATGCCCGCCGAGTTGAGCGCGCCCAGGCGCTGCGCCAGGGCGAAATGCTTGCCGAGGTCGGTGAGCTTGCGGTCTTCCCACTTGCGGGCGAAGACGCCCTCCTTGCCGAGATGCTCGAGCAGCACCCGGGGGAACTTCTTGTCCTGCTCGGCCGCTTCGGTCCAGGCGAGCACCTGGTCGTCGAAGACGCGGTCGAGCAGTTCCTCGTAGGTCTCCGGTGCGGTCGTCACGGTCACGAACCGACCTTGGAGCGGATGAGGTCTTCCAGATCGCCCACCGACGCGGCCTGCGACATCTCTCGCTCGGTCAGCTTCACGCCGAGCCGCTCCTCGATGGCGACCACGCCGATGGCGAAGGCCACCGAGTCGACGCCGAGATCCTCGATCAGCAGCGACGACCGGGTGACATCGGCCAGGGACAGATCGAGGTCTTCTTCGAGAATGCTGTTCAGCGCGTCACTGATGTGGTCGGACATGTCGAACTCCTTGAAACAGAAGAGAATTGGTGAACAGTGCCGAAACGGTGTCAGTCGAGGACTTCCTCGTCACCGACACCGAAGCTGGTGAACGCCGTATTGCGCTGCAAGCGGTAGACCTCGCGGCCGAGGACCGAGTTGAGGATCTTGGCATTGCGCATCGCGCCGATGTCCAGGTTCGGCGCGGACACGCCCACCGCGTGCGCCTCGGCATTGGCGACGAACACCCGTCCGGCCAGCGCGGTGTCGGCGGCCACCGCGTGGTTGCCCTCGATCACCAAGCGGCCCTTGGTGTCCCGGTGCAGCCGGTCCGCGATCGGGTCCAGAAACGTTTGCGCGCGGGGCTGGTAGCCGGTGGCCGCGACGACCAGATCGGCGGTGTGAGCCAGCAGTGCTCCGGTGTCACGGTGGCGTCCGCGAATGCGCAGCCGCCCGTCGTCGAGGGTGTCGATGCCCTCCACCGCGACACCGTTGCGCAGCCGCACCGGTTGCGGCTTCTCCTTGAGTTCGCGGCGGTAGAGCAGATCGTGCAGCCGGTCCAGGGTGTCGGTGGAGATGCCCTTGTGGAACTGCCAGTGTCCGGCGCGCACGCGGTCGCGGGTGTCCTCGGGCAGCCCGTGGAAGTACTCCATATACGCGGGCGTGGTCATCTCCAGCGACAGCTTGGTGAAGTCCAGCGGCGCGAACCACGGCGTGCGCGTCCACCACTGCACCGCCGGGCCGCCGTCGAGGTTGGCCTCGAGGAGGTCGACCACGATCTCCGCGCCGGACTGGCCGGAGCCGATCACCGTCACCGCGCCCGCGGCGTGCGCGTCGTCGCGGTGGTGCAGGTAGTCGGCGCTGTGGATGAGCTTCGGCGAGGTGGTGGCGAGCGCCGCCGGGATGGCGGGCTCGGTGCCCACGCCGACCACGATATGACCGGCGTGAATGGTGGAGGTGGTGTCACCGGAGATCACCGACACCTCGAAGCGGTCGTGCTCGTCGTCCCAGCGCACGGTCTCGACGGTGGTGGAGAACCGCAGCGACGACAGCCGCCGCACCGCCCACAGCAGGTACGCCTCGTACTCGCGACGGGTGGGGAAGAAGTCCTCGCGCACCAGGAACGGGTACAGGCGGTCGACATCGGCCAGGTAGGCCAGGAACGACATGGGGTGGGTCGGGTCGACCAGCGAGACCAGATCCGACAGGAAGCTGACCTGGAGTTTGGCCTCCTCGAACATCATGCCGGGGTGCCAGTGGAACTCCTCGACGGAGTCCACCACCAGGACCTCGACATCGTCGACCGTGGAGGCCATGGCCGCCAGGCCGATATTGAACGGACCCGCGCCGATGGCGAGGATGTCGACCGACTCGATTTCACTCATGGACCTTCACCATTTCGTCGTGTCCGCTGCGCAAGCCCTCGGACTCCACTTCCAATCCCACCCGCAGCAATTCGTCGAACAGGTCGTCGATGTCGCGCGCGCTGGTCTCCGGGTTCAGCAGGGTGAGCTTCACGCAGGTGCGGGGCTCGCCCTCGCCGCCGACGCGCACCTGGGTGCGGCCGATGAGTGCCGTGCCGGAGCTGATCAGGCGGCGGCGCAGTTCGCCGTTCACCTGGTCCAGGTCCAGATCCTCACAGCGGTAACGGAATACGACCGTGGTCAGGGTCACCGGCGCGACCAGTTCCAGCAGCGGTTCGGCGGTGATGCGGGCTTCGGCGTAGCGGGCCAGGTCGTGGCAGGCGTCGAGCATCCGGCCCAGGCCGCTGCGGCCGTAGGCGAGGAAGGTCGCCGCTACCTTGAGCACATCGGGACGCCGGGTGGTCTGCAACGTCTGGCCGAGCAGGCCGCCGTATCCGGCCTCCACGTCGTCGTCGGGGTTGAGGTACGCCACCGAGCGGTTCAGCGAGGCGAACCGGCGCTGATCGGCGAGCAGCAGCACACTCGCGGCGGCGGGCTGCCAGCCGACCTTGTGCAGGTCCAGGGTCACCGAATCGGCGCGCTCGATACCGCGCAGCAGCGGAGCCAGCTTGTCGGAGAACAGCGAACCGAAACCGTAGGCGGCGTCGACGTGCATCCACACCCCGTTGCGCGCGGCGATATCGGCGATCTCGGGCAGCGGATCGATGGAGCCGAAGTCGGTGGTGCCCGCGGTGGCCACGACGGCGACCGGCGTATGGCTCTCGCGCAGTTCGGCCAGCGTCGCCTCCAGGGCCTCCGGAATCATCCGGTGGTCGGCGTCGACCGGGATCGGGATGGTCGCCGCCTCACCCAAACCCAGTGCGGCACAGGCGCGGTGAATGGAGAAGTGCGCCACCTGGGAGCACAGCACCACCGGTCGGGGCAGTGCGCTCACGCCATTGTGGCGAATATCGATGCCCTGCCGGGCGGCTCCGTAGTCGCGGGCGATGAGCAGAGCCAGCAGATTCGAGTACGACCCGCCCGGACCGAAGACGCCGCCCGCGTTCTCGCCGAATCCGGCCAGCTTCGCCAGTGCGCTGATGGTCCACTGCTCGATGCCCAGGGTGGCCGGGCCGGAGTCGTAGGTGTCCAGGGAGGCATTGGTGGCGCTGGCCAGCGCGTCGGCCACCACGGCCACGGTCAGCGGCGGCGGCTGCAGATGCGCTGCGCACAGCTTGTGGGTGAGATCCAGTCCGTAGCGGGCGATCACGTCGGCCAGCTGCGCTAGTGCGGCGGCCTCGCCCACACCGTCGTCCGGAACCTGTTCCGCCCCCAGCGATGCCGCGACGGCGTCCAGCATCTCGGCCGGTTGTCCGGAGGGCAGCGGCGAGCGGTGGTGGCTCTGCTCGACCGCGGCGGCGAGTTGTGCCAGACCGCCGCCGACAGCGGTCCAGCCGTCGCCGGGTGAGGCGAACTTGGACGCTCTCCCCCAGGGGGACTCGAATTCAGGTGACACAGGTAGACCTCGTTACGTCTGGGCGGGGGGATGATTCGAAATGTCTGGTGCCGCGGTCGCATTCGGCGGCGGTTGGGCTCGGCGCCCGGCTATCCGGTCTCGGATTCGCGTACCGCGCCGACCAGTTCGGCCAGCGGGCGGTCCAAGGCTCCGGGGATGCGGGCGACCAGCGCCGTGGCCATGGCCGCCGCCCGATGTGCGCGGGCGGCGTCGACCGCCTCCGGTTGGTGATCCACCTCCAGGTGGACGCCGTCATCGGCACCCAGTTCGAACGCGAGTGTCAGCGGATAGTTGCCGACCCCGTGGAAGACCGACGCGCAGTCGACCCGCCGACCGTCGGGGATCGGGATGCCGCGCAGCGGGGCATTGCGTACCGAGGCCATGATCTCGGCCACCGGGAATCGCCCACCCGCCGCGCGCAGCGCGGTGAGCACGGTGCCGTAGTCGACGCCGGTGAATTCCATGGACCGGTAGACCACCGATACGGCGTCACGCAGCGCCGCGCGCACGGTGGCGTCCGGCGCGAAGGCGAAGCGCATCGGGACGATATTGCCGCTGTAGCCGACGGTGTCCGGGCTCTCGCCCTGCCGCCGGTTGTCGGCGGGGACCAGCAGGACGTGGTCCGCGGCATCGGTGAGGGCATACACGGTGACCGCGCAGATCGCGATGAGCAGCGCGTTCGACGTCGATCCGACCTCGCGGGCGACCCCCTCGAGCGCCGCGACGGCGGCCCGTTCGAGCGGCCGCTCGAACCGCGCGCCCGGACTCTCGTCCATGGGCGACAGCCAGCTCTCGGCCGCGCTGATCGCGGGCAGCTCTCCGGACAGCGGGAAGCGAATCCCCTCGGCGGCCCAGGTGTCCTGCGCGTGGCGCAGCGCGCGCTCCACCTCGTCGGTGGTCACCGGCGCGTTCGAGCGGTTCGGGCGGTCCGTCTCGGCGGGCCACGCACCGGTGGTCAGCGTGCCCAGCAGCAGCGGCCACGAGGTGTCGTCCACCGCCAGGTGATGCACGACCAACACCAGCGTCACGCGTTCGCCCGCACCGGCGTAGATCCGTGCGCGCAACGGTGGCTCTACGGTCAGGTCGAACGGGGTGCGCGTGAGAACCTCTGCCACGGCGGCGATTTCGTCTCGTCGTCGCTCCGATGCGCCGTGACCGGGGGCAGCGAGAGTCTGCACCTCCCGCTGAGCGGGCGCGGACTCCTCGTTCGCTTGATCGGTTCCCGCAGCGGCATCGCCCCGGCGGGTTTCGGTCGCGCCGTTGCCCTCGCGCCGGGTGCCGGCCCGCTCGGGGACGGTGCCCCACTCCCAGACCGCGCCCGGTTCGACCCAGCGCCCGTCGACCCGGGCCGGTACGCGGCGCGGGACGCCGTCTTCGGTGGCGACCACCGAGCCGAGCACTCCGCCATTGCGCACCATGGTCTCGAACGAGGCGATCACGCCGTCGAGGGTGTAGCCGCCCTCGAAGTCCAGGATCAGTCCGATGTTGTGCGACACCGAATTCGGATCGAGTTCGTAGATCTTCCACATGCGCCGCTCGGCGGTGCGCAGCGCGCCGTCCGGCAGCTCGGGGGCGGGCGTCGCTTCCGGGGCGGGGGAGCGGTTGGCGGCCACGCCCGCGGCGGCCAGGCGTCGGCGCAGCAGTTCCAATCGCGCGTCGGTCAGGGTCGTCATACTTCTCCCAGCGTCGGATCGGCGGAATGCGGGCGCGTCGCCCGGGTGGGCCGGAAACCGCCCGATCCCGGGTCACGGCTGAATTCGGCACGCTGGCTTGCGGTTTCGCGCAGCACGGCCCAGTCGCTGACAATGTCGACCAGCTCGCCGCGCGCCCACAGGGGCGCTTGGTCCTCGAAGTGCGGTGACCGCTTGTCCCCGCTCACCCCCAGCGGCACGATCCACCGGCCCGCGTCGCGGTCGGCGAGATCCCACACGTAGCGCGCGGCGGAACCGACGCTGCACGCGTGCGAGAAGCCGACGGCGCTGGCATTGGCGAAGACGCATTCGGCATCCCCGCCCAGCGGCAGCCGACTCGGCCGAATCCGTGCCGACAGTTCGGGATACCGCAGGCTCGCGCCGACCAGATCGAAACCGTGGATGGGCGCGAACACATGCACGCTGCCCCAGGTCGGAATCTCCTCGGCCGCCTCGAGCCGGGCCGCGACCGCTTCGACGGATTCCCGGACCAGCCGGTCCACCTCCACCCCGAGCGGCGTCGCCCGGTCCACCACGGCATCCAGCGCCGCCGCGATGCGGGTACCCACCACGAACCACGGATCGAAGGTGCGGCCGAAGGGATGGGGTGCGCCCAGCCCGGCCAGTGCGGCGTCACCGGTGAGGGCGCGCACCAGGTGGGCGCGCACCTCGGCGTAGACGTACGCGTCCGTGCTGTCGGCGTGCATGGTGCGGTCCCAGTCGAGCAGTCGGCGGCGCACCTGCTCGGCGCGCGGGCTCAGCCCGGTGAGCGTGCGCAGCAGCCGCTGGATCACATCCGAGGCGTCGACGGTGACATCTCGGTGGATGTGTTCGCAGTCCGCCGCCGACACGGCCGTGGTCGCCGCGAGCAGCGCGTCGATGCGGTCGGCGCGGAAAGGTGCCGCGCATTCGGTGGTGATCGGTTGCAGCGGAACCGATTTCGCAATGCGCTGATTGGCGATGACCGAGTAGTCGGCGACCCGGGCGTCGAAGGTCTCGTCCCACACGGACGCGCCGGTGTAACCGCGCCACCGGTAGCGCTCGTCCCAGCCCGGCACCGGCAGCCAGTAGTTCTCGTCCGCGCGTTCGGGCATGCTGCCCACCACGTGGTGGGTCAGGTTGCCGCCGGTGTCGGCGATGACGATCCGGTTGACCGGCTCCGACCATTGCCGCAGCGCCTGTTCGACCTCGGGCACCGACGTGGCGAACAGCAGATCCATGGCGGCGTCGAAAGTGGTCTCCGGATCGCTCAGCATGGGGGTGCGCAGGCTCAGCGCGAACGCCTCGTCCGGACCGCCGAAGATGACCGGCCCGTTGTCGGTGACGATGATCTCGACCCGCACCGGCTCGCCGCCGCGCACTCGGATCTGCTCGGTGTGCGTCTCGGCGAGCGTGGTGCCGTCGATGGATTCGGCGTACACGGCGGTGCCCGAGCGGGTCAGCTTCTCGACGTAGAGATCCTGATAGTCGCCCATGGCATTGGTGATGCCCCAGGCCACTGAGCCGGAGTGGCTGAAGTGCGGCACCCCGGGCACGCCCGCGAAGGAGAAGCCCACCACGTCGAATTCCGGTGCCGCCAGATGGAACTGCTGGTAGATGCCGGGCAGTTCCAGGAACCGGTGCGGATCGCCCGCGATGAGCGGTGCGCCGGTGGCGGTGCGGGCCGCGGCCACGCCCCAGGCATTGCTGCCCGAGATGGCGTCGCCGAACGAGGCTTCCGGAGCCGGACCGGCGGTGGCAGCGTCCGGAAGCCATCGCAGCAGTTCGGCGACGAAGGCGCCGTCCGGCGTCGCGGGTACGCGATCGGTGGTGTCATCGACACCCTCGCAGTCGAACAGCGCCAGCGCGTCCACACCCAGTGCGCGGCACGCGTGCAGTCGCCAGAGCTTGGTGAGGAACCGGCCGAACAGCACATTGTGGACGATGAACACCGAGATGGGTGTCCACGGCCGCCACGGCGCGGGGGTGTGGTCGAACTCGGTCAACTCGATGGCGTCGGCCGCGTCCAGGGTGCTGTTGACACCGGCGGCGAAGGCCGCGACCAGTTCCCGGGTGCGCGGAGAGGACGCCTCGAAAACGCGCCGGGCCGCCGCGTCGAGGCGGGCGCGCCGGGCGAATTCGTCCCAGCCCACGCTGTCGCTGCCGAAGACCTCAGCGGTGCGGCCCTCGGCGCGCAGTCGCAGGAATTCCAGCTGCCAGGCGCGATCGGTCCCGCAGGCGTGGCCCTGACCGAAGAGCGCGCCCGCGGCAGAGGTCGCGGTGATATGCGGAATGCCCCAGGCGTCCCGGATGATTTCCACATCCGGGTTGTTCGTGGGCTCGGTGGTCACGAAACCGCCACCTCCTTGTGTTCCCGAGTCGTGTGTTCCCGAGTCGCGGACGGCCGGAATGCGGCTATCGGATTCACGAGTTCGTGCCGATCGTCGACGAGGGTCGAATAGGAATCTCCGAGGTTGACCATCCGGCGGTTGTTGGTCAGCTGCAGCCGGTTCATATGGATCGCCTTGAAGGTCGGCGCGAACAGGTCCCAGGCGCGGAACCGGTCGGCCAGATCCGGGTGCAGTTCCTGGAATTGGGTCACGCTCTCGGCGACGACGGCCCAGAAGTCCCGATCCGGCAGCAGCCCGCTGGCATGGAATACGGCGGCGAGATGGCGCAGGAAATCGTCGAACACATCCGAGAGCACACCCATATTGCGGATGTCGTCGGTCGCCTCCGCCCGCGCCCGCTGGCAGGATTCGGGCAGGTCGTCCGGTTCGCCGAAGATGGACACCTCCTCACCGATGTCCTTGAGCACGGCCCGCACCGGAATGCCGTTGTCGAGCACCAGGATCAGATTCTCCCCGTGCGGCGAGAACTTGAGCTCGTACTTGTAGAGCAGGTAGACGATCGGGTGCAGGTAGGACCGCAGATAGCGGTGCAGCCAGTCCCGTACCGGAATGCCCGACTCGCGAACCACGGTCGCCACGAACGGATTCCCGTCGTGGTCGACGTGCAGCAGCGCGGCCATGGTGGCCAGCTGCTCACCGTCGCGCACCAGCGGAATCGGGCTCTCCCGCCACAGTGCCGACAGCAGTTTGCGGTACTCCGAGCCGGGCTGGGTGATGGCCGTGTAGTTCGGGCTGCGGTAGCCGATGGCCGCGACTTCGTAGAGCATCTCGAAATCCAGCGATTTCAGGTACTCGTCATCGGTGACCAGCGCGCGCACCCAGTCGTTGATCAGCGGGGTATTGCGCATGTAGTCCGCCGACATCCCGCGCGTGAATCCCATATTGACAATGGAGAGCGCGAGTTTGACGTAATGCCGGGTGGGATGCGTGGTGTTGAACAGCGTCCGGATGGACTGCTGCGGCTGATACAGATCCGGTCCCTCGCCCAGTTCCACGATGCGCCCTTCGGCGATATCGATGGCGTAGACGCGCGCGACCTTCTCGACCCACTGCCACGGGTGCACCGGCATGTAGTAGTAGGCGGCGGAGTCGAGTCCCCGCTCGGTGAGGACGCCGTCGAAGCGCGCGAGGGTCTCCGCGCCCAGCTCGTCGCGGACCAGAGCGGCGTAGTCGACCCCGGCCACCGCCGCGAACTCACAGTTCTCCCGGCGCACGGCCACCCAGGTCAGCGGGAACCGCTGCCCGGATTCCGGGGCGTAGCGCTCGACATCGGCGGCGCTGAATCCGAGCCGACCGGCATTGGCCACGATGCAGGGATGCCCCTCGGTCATGGTGCGCTCGATGGTCTGGAAGTCGGCGCGGGCCAGCTCCGCCACCGGAATACGCCGAGCGTCGGCACGATTCGTACTGATCAGCAGCGTATTGGTGAACTCCTCCAGATATTCCGGCAGTGCCTCGGCGGGAATGCCGAGCGAACCGCTGAGGTCGATGACGAGTTGGATCGCGTCGATGCGCAGTTCCTCACCCGCCCGCACGCGGCGCAGCGAGTTCTCGTCGATACTCCAGCTGTCCAGCGACAGGAGTTCGGCGCGGAAGAAATACTCGGTCCGCCCGTCGTCGGAGTGGACCACGAAGACGCCGGGGGACAATTCGACCGGATGCACGAAACGCTCGTGACAGAACTCGGCGAGGATTTTCTTCGCGATCCGGGTTTCGTACGTCTGCCAGTACGCGGATCGGCGGGCGGAGGCCACGGTGCTGTTCAAAACGCTACTTTCTCAGGGGTTCTCGAGCTGATCGGTCGCCAGGGAGCGCCCGCTGTCGGTCGCTCGCAGGAAATCGGCGCGCGTGCAATAGCTCAGTCGTGCGATCTTGTCGGCGACCGGGAAGTCGCCCACGACGCGGAACCCGACGGCGGCATTGAGGCGCTGCACATCCAGATTGCGGTGGTCCGGCTCGACCACGACCCGCTCGGCGCCACAGTCGAAGAACGCCGTGCGCATGATGTGCAGCATCACGTTCCCGGTGAATCCGGCCAATCGCCGCTCACTGCTGGAAACGAGCAGATGCATGCCGATATCGCCGGGCTCGTGCGCATACCCCGTGCCCGGCTTGGCGAGATCGCTGGTCACCGGGTTGTAGAGCTCGAAGAGGAACTGCGGCTCGCCCTCGAAATACCCCATCCGCATGCCGAATCGGGGGTCGGGATCCGCCTCGGCCTCCCGGATCAGCCGCTCCACATCGGCCAGGCTGCTGTTCACCATCCCCCAGTACGCGGACTTGGGATGGTTGAGCCACCGGTGCGCGGTCTCGGTATCGCGTTCGATCTCGATCCGCCGCGACGTCAGCTCATAGCTCGGTGCCGCTGAGCTGGGCATATCGGACCGAGAAGCCTCGGCTCGACCATCGACACCCGAACTCGCCTCGGGACGAGCAACCACCATGAGAACGCCTCTCGCAGATCCACTTTCGCTGGGTTAGCGTACCCTAATTAAGTTAGGGTAAGCTAACAACGGTGCGAGGTCGAGCGGCCTGCGCGGCGGTCTCCATAGCGGCACGCTGTCACCACTCGGAGTCGCCGTGTATGGAAAGGGTCCGCTCGACGTGCACCGCTTCGTTTTGCGAGAAGCATAGCCTCACCTAATTTAGGTTAGGCTAGTGTTAGCTATATCTCGATTCGGGGGCATCCCAGGGTCCCGCCGGGCATCACATGGCTGGCCGGGGCGGATGCGCGTCGTCGGGTTCGCCGGCGGTTAGCCTGCATCGGTGGAAGCACTCGATTCGCTGATCGTCGACATCAACAGCGGCCTCTGGACCTGGCTACTGATTCCGGTGGTGGTGGGCGCCGGCCTGTACTTCAGCTGGCGCGGCAGGCTCCTGCAGCTACGCCTATTGCCGGAGATGTTCCGGGCGATCACCGAGCGCGCGGAGCCGGGCCCGGACGGCACCCGCCCGGTGTCGGCCTTCGGGGCCTTCACCATCTCCGCGGCGGCCCGGGTCGGGACCGGAAATATCGCGGGCGTGGCCACGGCCATCACGCTCGGCGGCCCCGGCGCGGTGTTCTGGATGTGGACGATGGCGATCGTCGGTTCGGCATCGGCCTTCGTCGAATCGACGCTGGCGCAATTGTACAAGGTGCGGGACCGGGAGCCCGGCACCTTTCGCGGCGGTCCCGCCTACTACATGGAGCGGGGGCTGCGGCGGCGCTGGATGGGTGCGCTGTTCGCGGTGGTCATCACCCTCACCTTCGGTTTCGTCTTCAATGCCGTGCAGTCGAATGCCATTGTCGCCACCGGTCGACGGTCGCTCGCGGCCGACGGTTCCGCGTTCTCCGTACTGGTCGGGTTCGTACTTGCCCTGCTGCTCGGATTGATCATTTTCGGCGGCGTGCGCCGTATCGCCCGCGTCACCGAGGTGCTGGTGCCGGTCATGGCGATCGGATACATCCTGCTGGGAATCGTCGTCGTGGTGCTCAATATCGGTGATGTGCCTCGGGTCCTCGCCGATATCGTCGGCGGTGCCTTCGGTATTCGCGAGGTCGCGGGTGGCGCGGTGGGCGCGGCCATTCAGCACGGCGTCCGACGCGGCATGTTCTCCAATGAGGCGGGGCTGGGGTCGGCGCCGAACGCCGGCGCGTCCGCCCAGGTGAGCCATCCGGTGAAGCAGGGACTGGTGCAATCTCTGGGTGTCTTCTTCGATACCCTGCTGATCTGCTCGGTCACCGCCTTCATCATTCTCACCACCAACCCGGATCTGTCCGAGCGGCGCGGTGCGGACCTCACCCAGAGCGCGCTCGAGCAATCGCTGGGCTCCTGGGCAGGACACGCGCTGACCCTCATCGTCGCACTGCTCGCGTTCAGCTCACTGATCGGCAACTACTACTACGGCGAAGCGAACATCGAATTCCTGACCACCAGTCGGTCGGTCCTCCAGGGATACCGAATCCTGGTGCTGCTGGCCGTCTTCGGCGGCGCGCTGGGCTCGGTGAGCCTGGTGTGGAACCTCGCCGACGTCTTCATGGGTGTCATGGCCGCGGTCAACCTGGCCGCTATCATCCCGCTGGGGGCCGTAGCCTTCCGACTGCTGGACGACTACCAGCGGCAGCGCCACGCCGGACGTGACCCGGTATACGTACATGGCCCGGCGGCGGCCGCCGATGGCGTCGAGTGCTGGGCGGAGGAACCGGTACGGCGATGAACCGAGTTCGCTGAAATGATGGGTGGTCACGGGCGCGTCCGAGTGACTACCCGTCGAGAACCGCTGTGCTGCGGCGGAGGTCGTCGCCATCCCCCTTCTACTGTATAGCCGATCGGCGTCGCTCATGACGAATCGAGATCTGGTCCATAATCGCTCGCTACATGCCGAAACCCCAGGTGAGGAGCAAGCCGAATGGCCTATGTGCTGGACTTCGCGGACATCGACCGGAGCCGGATCGCGGGTGTGGGCGGGAAGGGTGCGAACCTCGGGGAGTTGGCGAGGATCGACGGTGTTCGGGTGCCGGACGGCTTCTGTGTCACCACGGAGGCGTTCCGTCGGGTGCTGGCCGAGCTGCCCGCCCTCGAGGTTCAGCTCGACGAACTGACGGCCCTGGCTCCGGACGATCGCACCCGCATCGCTGCGCTCAGTGCCGAAATACGTCGTGCGATCGAAGAATTCGTCATTCCGGGCGATATCGCGACGGCGGTCGCCGCCGCGTACGCCCGGCTGGGCGCGGATACCGCCTGTGCCGTGCGGTCCAGCGCGACCGCCGAGGACCTGCCGATCGCGTCGTTCGCCGGTCAGCAGGACAGCTATCTGAATGTCACCGGCGTGCGGGCGATTCTCGAACACATCGGCCGGTGCTGGGCCTCCCTGTTCACCGAACGGGCGGTCACCTACCGGCAGCGCAACGGCTTCGGCCACCGGGCGATCGATATGGCGGTGGTCGTTCAGCGGATGGTGTTCCCGCGGGCCGCGGGCGTCATGGTCACCGCCGACCCGGTCACCTCGGACCGGAAGGTCGTCTCCATCGACGCCGGGTTCGGCCTCGGCGAGGCGCTGGTGTCCGGCTTGGTGAACGCCGACGTCTACCGGGTTCGCGACGACGCGATCACCGATCGGAGCGTCGCCACCAAGAAGCTGACTGTCGAAGCGAACCCGGCGGGCGGCACGCAGATCCGGGAGATCGAGCCGGAGCGACAGCACCGGCAGGTGCTGACCGACGCGCAGATCCTGCGGCTGGCACGGCTGGGCCGCGTCATCGAGGCGCATTTCGGCTGCCCCCAGGACATCGAATGGTGTTTGGACGACCCGGATTTCCGCATCGTCCAGAGTCGTCCGATCACCACCCTGTTCCCGGTCCCCGAGGCCGCCGACGACGACAACCACGTCTACCTGTCGGTCGGTCACCAGCAGATGATGACCGATGCGATGACGCCGCTGGGATTGTCGGTGTGGCAGTTGACGAGCCCCGCGCCCATGCGGCACGCGGGTGGTCGCCTGTTCGTCGACGTCACCCGCGCCCTGTCGTCGCCGACCGCGCGGCAGGCGCTGGTGGACGGTTTCAGCCAATCCGATCCGCTCTCCGGCGACGCGCTGCGCACCATCGTCGACCGCGAATTCATTCCCACGGTCCCGGACGCGACCCCCGCCGCCCCGGCGGCCGAGGCCGCCACGCCGATCGACGCCGACCCGGAACTGGTCGCCGAACTGATCGCCGCCAGCGAGCAGTCCCTCGCGGCGCTGAAGAATGACATCGAGGCCGAAACCGGCACCGCCCTACTGGATTTCATCGCCGCCGATATCCAAGGCGAACTCCGGCGGATCCTGTTCAACCCCCGCAGCCGACAGGCGATCATGGCCGGCATGGATGCGGCGGGCTGGCTCAACGACCGGTTGCGGACCTGGCTGGGGGAGACGAACGCCGCCGACGTACTCACACAGTCGGTGCCTGGCAATGTCACCGCCGAAATGGGCCTGGCTCTACTGGATGTCGCCGACGCCATCCGGCCGCACCCGGACGTGGTGGACTACCTGCGGCAGGTCGCCGATACCGGTGTCGACGGCCAGCGTTTCCTGGACGAGTTGTCGCAGCGTCCGGGCGGCGACGCGGCCCGCGCCGCGCTCGACGCCTTCCTCGACCGTTACGGCATGCGCTGCGTCGGCGAAATCGACATCACCCGCCCGCGCTGGAGCGAACACCCCGCCGCCCTCGTCCCGACCCTCCTCGCCGATATCGCCAACTTCGCGCCGGGCGCGGCCGAGCAGCGTTTCGCGGACGGCCTGCGCGCCGCCGAACAGCACACTCGCGACCTCCTGGAGCGGCTGCGCGCACTGCCGGGCGGAGAGTCGAAAGCCGTTGAGACCCAAGCGATGATCGACCGCCTCCGCACCTTCACGGGCTACCGCGAGTACCCGAAGTACGCGATGGTCAGCCGCTACTTCGTCTACAAGCAGGCCCTCCTGCGCGAGGCCGCACACCTCGTCCGAACCGGAGTGCTCACCGCCCCCGAGGACATCTTCTACCTGCGCTTCGACGAACTCCGCGAAGTGGTGCGCACCCAACGCGCCGACCACACCCTCCTCCGCGACCGCGAACAAGCCTTCCGCACCCACCAAACCCTCACCCCACCCCGGGTGCTCACCTCGGACGGCGAAATGATCACCGGCGCCTACCGCCGCGCCGACCTCCCCCCGACCGCCCTGCCCGGCACGCCCGTATCCGCCGGCACCGTCGAAGGCCGCGCCCGAGTCATCTCCGACATAGCCGAAGCCGACCTCGCCCCCGGTGACATCCTGATCACCGCCTACACCGACCCCAGCTGGACCCCACTGTTCGTAACCATCTCCGGCCTCGTCACCGAGGTAGGCGGCCTGATGACCCACGGCGCCGTCATAGCCCGCGAATACGGCCTCCCCGCCGTCGTCGGCGTGGAAAACGCTACCGAGCGCATCCGAGACGGGCAGCGCATCCGCGTGCACGGGTCGGAGGGGTACGTCGAGATCCTGCCGGATCAGTAGGTTGGCGGGTGCACCGTCCCCACCGCCCGCTGCTCGGCCCGTCGGTGTCACGCATGATGCGGTGGTGCCTCGAAGGTGCCGTTCGCACTCCCGGAATGAGTCCCACGCATCGGCGCCGTACCCGCGGAGGGTTGCCGTGACGGTGGCAGCAGTGTGGGATGGATTACATAGATCAATTCTTACTTAGATTGAATCTAAGTAGGATGTGTTGATTCTTCTTGCTGGAGGTGTCTTCTAGAGCGACGCGGGGGCGTAACCCTGTCGCGGAGCGGGAGGACTTCGTCGCGACGTTGGCTCATTCGCCGCTACGGACGCTGGCCATCGCGCTGCCGGACGATGCCGCGAGCATCATGGTGATCGACGAGGTGCCATGGCTGGTGGGGCAGGACTCCGAGTTCGAAGGGGCGCTGCAGACGGTGTGGGATCGGCATCTGTCGGCCAAACCGGTGCTGCTGGTGCTGGTGGGCAGTGACGTTTCGGTTATGGAGGCCTTGCAGTCACACGGTCGCCCGTTCTTCGGGCGAGCGACGAAAATGACGGTGGCACCGCTGCAGTTGGCCGATGTGCAGGCCATGACCGAGCTGTCGGCGGCCGAGGCGATGGATGCGCTGTTGATTACGGGTGAGTTCCCGGAAATCGTCCAGTCGTGGCGTCCGGGCATGAGCCGCAGCGGGCACGCTGACACCGTTGCTGAGTACATTGCAGGCCAAGCGCATCGTGGCTGCGGATCTACCGTTGTCGACCAAGCCGGACAGCAAGAACAAGCGTTACCGCATCGCCGATTCTTACCTGCGGTTCTGGTTGGCCTTCCTGGAACGCGGAATTCCGCTCATCGAACGCGGCCGGGGGACCGAGGCGGTGGGTGGCTGGTGGAACCGGCAGAACAATCCGGAGATCGACCTGATCGGTGCCGACCGCGAACCCGTCGCGGGCGCAGTGCATTTCGTCGGCTCGATCAAATGGCTCGAGGACCGGCCGTTCGACCGCCACGACTACGACGCCCTCGTCCGCAGTGTGCTCGCGATTCCAGGGACCCAGTTCGATACGCCGCTGGTGGCGGTCTCGCGGTCCGGAGTCGACGGTGACCTGCCGGTCGCTACCTGCTGGGGGCCTGAGGATCTGTTGCGCGCTTGGCAGTGAACGGCGTACACCGCCGCGCCGCGGTGGTCTGCCGTATAGGCGCGGCGAGGCGACGTCCCTGTCGCGTGAATACGCGAATGGTGGAGCTCACCCAACCGAGGAAAACCGCTGGTCTATAGGAATTTCACGCCCAATCCTGCTGAATCGAGAGCGTCCGGTCATCTGCTCTTGGATCGCGGTGGCGGAGTTGGGCTTCGGTGAGGATGCGAACAGCTGCTGCGGCGCATTCGATAGACCATCCGACGGTTGCTGAAGGTTGCAATGCCATGGAACATACTGTGGCGCAGTCGATTCCATCACATTCGACTTGTCTGGCTCGATACAATCGACGTTCAGGTGCACAGCCAGGGCGCCGTTCCCGAGGCCCTGCGGGTGAATGTAGGAGGCGTGGTGGGGACCTCGACACGATGGCCGGGACCGAGAGGTGGCGTGTGGCTGGCACCGAACCGGCGGCTGATGCAATTGGGGCGTATCGCAGCCCGAGCGTCCGGAAATGGGCACGCCGACACCCGGCCCACTGAGGTCGTAGATGCCGGAGAACGCGTCGCGGCCGACCAGACGAAGCGAGCTGTGTCGCAGAGTATTAATGCGCTGAAGCAGGCCGTTCGTGACGAACCGGACGCCTTCGGGATTCGTACGACGATGGTGGTTGCCGGCAAGAACCTCGTCGACGTGCTCGAGGCGTTGTGCACGGTCGGCCCGGAGGTTGTCGAGTTGTCTCCGACCGACGCGCCTGATGTCCGGGCGGCGGTATTCGTGCAGGGGTTTGTCGAGCGCGTGGTCGGCGTCGCCGCGACACCGGCAGCAAGTGCGGCGCGGCAGGCCGCCGCCTACTGCGGTCGAATGATCCTGGAGACGGATCCACGGTTCTCTCGAGCCGTCGAGTACGACGCCTCCGGGGGCAGTGTCCGACTGGGTAGTGACGTGTTCTGTTTGATCTACACGGTCTTCTTCGAAAGGCTGCTGATCGAGGTCATCACGTCGGTCGTCGCCGCGAAGATCGCTATCTGGCTACCGGGGCTGTATCTCATCGACCCTGGAGGAATGATCGCGGAATGGGGCGCGGAACAGATTGTGGATGCGCTCGATCCGTGCCAGGAGCAGCATCAGCGAGGCGACGGCATGCCCGTCGCCGAGCTGGCCCGCGACCTCGTAGAGGAGACGGTACGGCGGATGCTCGGCCTACCGAACCAGGGGACGGAGAACTCTGATGAGTGATCCCGTATTCCAGTACCGCTACACGATCGACGACTCCGTCTCCGACCATGCTCGGGGTATCGACACCGGCTGGGAGCGGTTGTCCGACTCCGGCTTTCGTGACCGGCCCGAGCACGCGAGAATGCTGACGGCACCCCTCGTCGATGACCAGATGTGGGCGCAGGACCTCTGGCGGGTCGCGCGAGCGGTCTACCTGGCAGATCGGCGTTCACCCCGTGACCGCACCGCCGACAACTGGACCCGCACAATCGTCATGTCCATCCAAGTCTTTCAGCCGGACCGATGGGGACCACACTGCACTCTCCTGAACGATCTGTTGCAGGTGCTTACGGGAGATCGTTGGGACGTCCGAGTGCACGGCGGGGTCGGTTCGCAGGGGCAATTGCCAGTCCAGCCGGAGTACACGCACGTCGCGTTGTTTTCCGGTGGTCTGGATTCAACGGCCTACGCAGCGCAGCGCGCAGGACAGCTGGACACCAGTGAGCGGGCTTTGTTCGTCGCCTACGACGCTACCGTGGGTCGGTGTCAACGCAGGGTTTTCGAGGACATCAAGCGGCTGGCGCCCCCGGAGACGGTTCGTATGGAACCGACGCGACTGAGCCCCCACGGTGGGGCATTGGACCACTCCAATCGTTCACGTGGGTTCTTGTACATCGCCACCGCCGTCTGCCTGGCGGCGATCAATGGTGCGCAGAACGTGATGGTGCCCGAGAACGGACAGCTGGCCTGCAATCCGGCGCTGACGCCCGGTCGGCGGTCGGCCTGTTCGACGAGATCAGTACACCCCTGGACGCTGTACGCGATCAACCAACTCATCACCCGGCTCGGGGGCGGTGTCACCGTCGACAACCCCCTGCTCCACAAGACCAAGGGGCAGGTCTGCGCACTCGCCCTCGACGCCGGGCTCAGTTGGTCGACGCTGGAACAGACGGTCAGTTGCGGTCACCCCACGAGTCCGAAGCGGCCGAGTTATCACTGCGGTCACTGCTTTCCATGCCTGGTGCGCCGTTCCGGCCTACACGCTGTACGCGGCGACCGTCGTGACGACACCATCTACGAAACCGGGCTGCAGGAGATCGAGCTGACCGACCTCCGGACCGGTGACAGCGGCCCCGCCGCGGATCTGCGTGACCTCATCCGATGGCTCGATACCGATTTCACCGTCGATGATCTCATCGCGGATGCGCCATTCCCGCCCGGAACACCGCACACCTTGATGCCAGTACTGCACCACGGTCGGCATGAGCTTCGAACGATGCTCGTAGACCTACTCCCCGACGCCTACCCCCCGCGCTGATCAAGCCCCATGGATGCGGGTGTCGCTCGGTGGCTGAGACGAGTCGCCATCTTCCGCTGATCGAGCAAGTTGATCCGTGAGCCGTGGCTACCAGCTCGCCAGCTGTTACTGGCTTCGGACCGTCGCGTCTGTAGTCGAGCGCAATATTGCGTTTGCTATGAGGTTCCGGCTTATATGGATGCACCGGTTCGGGCGTGCTGGATGATCACCAGTCGTAGCCTGCCGGAGGTGCCGGGTCGGGGCTGGCTCGTGAGGTTCCTGCCGCCCGATGGGGTTGGCTCGCTGGGGGTTTGCGTCCCGGCTCGGTACCGGCCGCGGGTCTGACTCAACAGAGGTGCGAGATACACAGGCCGAAAGCCGGAATGTCGCCCGCGGCTTCTTCATCCGAAGCGAGTGAAGGGTAACGCGGTTGACCGTCGTGATCGGGGTGGACCCGCACAAGTCCACGCACACTGCCGCAGCGCTGGACAGCGGCGACCACAAGACGCTCGAGACGATCCGCCTCGACGCGAGGTTGCCGGAGTATCGGCGACTTCTGTTGTGGGCGAGACGATTTCCAGAGCGCAGGTGGGCAGTGGAGAACGCGTGGGGCCTGGGCCGGCATTTGGCCCAGTGGCTGATCGCGCAGGGTGAGACCGTGACCGACGTGCCAGCGACGGCGACCGCGCGCGTGCGGGAGCTCTCGCGAGGAGGCCGTCGCAAGAACGACAAACTGGACGCGGCCGCGGCGGCGAGTGTTGCTGCGTTACAGGGCGACGCCGTCCCGGTGGAGGCCGAAGGCGCCGCCACCGTGCTGCGGATGCTCGACGAGCGCCGCACCAACCTGACCAGGCAACGCACCCGGACGGTCAACCAGCTGCACGCCGTGATGCGTGAACTACTGCCCGGTGGCGTGTCCACCGATTTGACCGCCGATCGGGCTGCCGACACCCTGCGGCGAATCCGGCCGGCCTCGCCGGTCGAGCGCGTCCGCAAGGAGCTGGCCTGGGAACTGGTCGCCGAGGTTCGGGCCCTGGATACCCGGTTGAAGGCCAACCAGCAACGCATGCAGGACACGGTCGCCGAATCCGGCAGCAGCCTGCTCGACGTCGTCGGCGTCGGCCCGGTCGTAGCCACTCGCCTGCTGGGCCGTACCGGCCGCGCATCGCGGTTTCGCACCTCGGGTGCCTTCGCTGTGCATGCCGGTGTCGCGCCGATCCAGATCGCCAGCGCCGACAAGGAGCGGCATCGCCTCTCTCGGGAAGGTGATCGTCAGCTCAACAACGCTTTGCACACTATCGCCCAGTTCAACACCCAATTGTGTACACATTTAGGTACACTTTCTTTATGGAAACCTTGTCAGTGCGTGAGGCGCGTGAGCAGCTTTCGGGGGTGCTGGCGCGATTTCGCAGGGGGGATCGCCGCCCTGTTGGGGTCGGGTCACATCGTAAGACCGAGGCCGTGGTGGTGGCTGCCGAGGTGTTCGAGGAGTTGACGGCGGAGCGGTCGCGGTCGCTGGCGCAGGCGGCGGCGTCGGTTCGGGCCGAGGGGGAGTCGGCGAGCGGGGCGGCCGAGGCGATCATGGAGCAATGGGCGCGCGGTGAGATCAGCACAACGCGGATGCGGGAGCTCGTCCGGGATCTGTACGGCGCCGCGTGACGGTTGATCCGTACCTCGATCCGGAATCGGGCGTGCTGCGGAACCGGCTCGGGATTATCGATGCCGCTCGGCTACGGCAGGCGGAAGCGGATCTGAGCCAGGCCGCCCTGGCCGAGCTGGGAATCCGGTCGCTGCCCGGCCGCTACGACTTGGATCATCTGTGCGCGTTCCATCGCGAAATCTTCGGGGACGTGTATCCATGGGCCGGGGAGATTCGCGTCGTGGGAATCGCCAAGTCGGATCCGTTCTGTCTACCGCGGCATATCGAGAGTTATGCGGCTGAGGTTTTCGCAGCGCTCATGGCTGACCGCTTTCTGCGAGGTCTCGACCGAACCGAGTTCGTCGGGAAGCTGACGCACTATCTGGCCGAAGTGAATGCGATTCATCCGTTTCGGGAGGGCAACGGCCGTGCTCAGCGAGCCTTCTTCGGTCAGCTGGCTCGCGAGTCCGGTTGGATGATCGACTGGACCGGCCTCGATCCCGACGAGAATGCGCAGGCATCGATGGCTTCGCTGCGCGGTGACAACGGGCCACTGCGTGGATTGCTCGATTCGTTGGTACGACGATATGACTCGGGCGGAGAATCCCGGTAGTGCACACGGCCTGCTCGGCCATCGGTAACATCCTCTGGGTACCAACAATCAACTCTGTTGTATAGCTTGCCAATTGCCGACACGTTGTCGGTCGTAGCACATACGGTGAATGCGTGAGTGGTGGGGCCGTGTGAGTGATTTTTCGACTATGGGGCGCGCTGTCTTCGACGAGTCCTTCGGTGAACGGGTTCGGGCGCTGCTTCGGACCAGGCCTGTGGCCGATGCGGCGGACAGCGCGATCCGCCAGACGTGGGGTGAGTACGAATACGACGTCGTGACGCTTGCCCTCGCCGCCATCGACATCGTCATCGCCAGACAGGGTTTCGATGATGAGGTCACCTACGACGAGGCAGTCGCGAGCCTGGCGGCGTTGTCTGGTGCCGCGCATGCTGAGCGTCCCACCGGTGAGCACGAAGCAGTGGCACGGTATGTGGTGGATGCGTTGTTGAACCGCCGGGAGCGTGAGGCTCCATTCAGCTACGCGATCTCGATATTCGGCCGACAATCTGACGGCACTGTTCGTCATCGGCTTACCACGGTGGAGTTCCGCTTGCTGACCGAGTACGAGGATCACGTCAGGGGCGTGAATGTATTGAGAGCGTCGGCGGACGCCATCAATGCGCTGGTCGGCGGGTTGGAGTTCGACGTCGAGGACGAGCAGGCCGCGATCGAACTGATGCTTGCCAGACAACTTGAAAGAGGAGCCTTCGGGCAGGCGGAGAAAGCGGCGGAGCGCTCGAGGCTGTTATCGGTGCGATATGCGGACGAGCTTCGTGTGCTGCTGTCCGACACCGTCAGAGACATCCGCACAGTACTGACACAGTGGGCCGAGCGGGTGCCGGAGCAGTTGGAGCGCAATCGATCACATTTGGAGGAGCGCCTCAGCGCGGAGTCGAGATTGCTCGACCACGTGCGAGGCGCGCTGGATGCGGCGGATGTGGAGCCGTCAGTGGCCACGGCGTCAGCGCGCATCGCGAATCTCCTGGAGGAGTGTCGCCACCGCCACACTCAGCTGCACGGCAGGCTGCTCGGTGCGCGGACCATCTTCCTCGACGAACAGGCGCGTCAGTCGTTTCGGCCGGTGGGCGGTTTGCGGAATCCCGACCTCACCGATGGCGTCCTCATGCCACTGCTCGCGATGTCGGCGGATCGGGCGATAGAGCCCGCCGAAACGTTTGCCGTGCTGGTGGCGGGCACCCGAGTGCCGCGAATAGCCCGCTTCGCTGATCTGGTCGACGACCTGCTTGCCCCAAGGCGCGAAGCCACGCCCGCTGAATCGCCTGAGCCCGACGACGAACTCGGCGATCCGGATCCACCCGCAGTGCCCACGGAGGTGCTGGTCACCGCCGCACGTGTGGTCGATGCCGTCAGGCTACCCGCACGATTGTCGAACCTGCTCCTCGCGGCGCGGCAAACAGATCTTCCCAATGGGGTCGACGGTTCCGCTGTGGAGCGGCTGATTGTGCTCGCGGTGCTGTGGACCTATGCGCCGGAGACAGCCCAGGATGTGTCCGCCGCCGTGGATTCGGCGACCAGGATCCTCGGTGCGACAGCGGCCGTCGATGCGGATGGCACGCGGATCGGCATTCCCGGCTGGTCGGGTGACGATCTGATCGTCGCCGAGGACGAGGATGCGCTGGCTCGGTGGGCCGAAGCGTATTCGATGGCACCACCAGAAGATTGGGAGGTTTCGTGACTCTCGGCCAACGCGATCTCGCAGACGTGGGTGTGCTGATCGGCTGTGCTCTGCGACCGAAGCTCCGGCCCACCGCGGACTCGGATTATCGGCTTCTGCTCGGGCGCTATCGCGCGGACACGGAGTTCAGGAATGCTGTGGACAGTGTCCTCGAGGGGCTCGACGCGCGGGTGCTTTCCGACTCGGACTTCGGATTGGTTCTCGGGGTGCGGCGGGAGTCCGTTTTCGCGTATCGCCTGTCGGATCTGCCGAATGTCGGCAGTGTGTCGGACCGATTGCTGGTGGGTCTGGTCAGCGTCGCGGTTGCCGCCCATGCGTTTCCGACGCCCGCAGACTTCGATGACGACAGGATTCGCTGGGTATCGGTCGGCGAGATCGAGCGGTTCCTCCGTGAGATCTGCGATCGGTTCAAACGTTCGCCCGAGCACACGCCGGCCGATGACGATGCTCTTGACGAGGCGTGGCGTATCTACGACCGTCTGTCACCCGGGTACAAGGCGGACAGGGGGAAGGGCCGGGCACGACGGTCTCCGGCATCGTCGACGTACTGGGTGGCGCATGTACTCGGTTGGATGGTCGACCAAGGGCTCGCTCGGCCCGCTCCAGCGCGCGGTACCGAAACATTCCAATTGCTCGAACGATTCCGAGTACAGGCGGGTGATCTGGCAGGCAATGCCACTTATGAAGTACTGGCATCGATTCGGCGTGGCAACCAGGATGGTGAGGCTACATCGTGACCTACCAGCTGTCTCGTCTCAGATTGGCAAGCGTCGGAGACCGTGCCGCCAGGTTCACCGATCTCACGCTCGACATGTCGTCGGGTCCAGATGAGGCGGGCGAACCCGTCGATTCGATTCTGTGGCTGCGCAACGGTGGCGGAAAGTCGAGCCTGCTGTCGCTCTTCTTCGCCTTGCTGTTGCCCCTCCGCAAGGACTTCATGGGGAAATCCGTCAAACGGTACCTGGAGGATTACGTTTCGACCGGCGACACCAGTCACACTGTCGCCGAATGGGTCGAGCGGTCCGATGACAGCCTGCTACCTCCCGCGCGGCTGGTCACAGGCGCGGTATACGAGTGGGCGGACCGCCGCAAGCCTGCCGATCCCGATCGGGATCGGGACAAGCTGAAGTGCTGGTACTACACATTCTTCGTGGTGGCGGGCATTCTGGACCTCGACCGGCTTCCTGTTCACGACGACACAGGCCGCCTCAGACCGCTGGCCGACTTCGTTCGTTCCCTGCGGGAGGTCGCGGCGTCTCGGCCACAGCAGTTCGCGTTCGCGATTACGGATCAACGTACTCAGTGGATGCAGACCCTCACCGCACGGAACCTGGACCCCGCGTTGTTCGGGTACCAGAAGCAGATGAACCACTCCGAGGGCGGAGTGGCGGACATGTTCAATTTCCCGTCGTCCGACAAGTTCATCGACTTCCTGATCGATCTCACGGTCGACACAGCCCAGCCAGAGCTGGTCGCATCCAATTTGCACAATGTCATCGAGATACTCGGGCGCAAGCCGGATCTGCTGGTGGATCGAGACTTCTGTGCTGAGATGGCCGACAAGCTGGATACCTTGGCCGCCCGCCACGCGGAGGCACAGGAGGAGGAAGGAAAAGCGGCCCGGGCTCGGCAGGACGCCGCACGGCTGGCAGGTGAGTTCCGGAGCGCTGCCGTGGCGCAGCAGACAGACCACGATTGGTTCGTCGAGGAAGCCGACCGGCTTCGCGGGGACGCGGTGCGACTCGACGCAGATCGCAAGCGGGTCAACGATATTGCGAACGAGCTGTTCCGGATCGCGGCCATTCGGCGGCGCGCTACGGCGCTCGCGGCGCACAACGAGAAGAAGCTCATAGCGGAAAACGCCAACCAGGAGGCGCTCGCGTGGTCGGCCGTCGAGCCGCTGGCCGAGCGGATGGAAGCCGAGCACCAAGCGGAATCCGTTCGTGCACAGATCGCTTCGGAGGATCGGCAGACCGCCCCGTTGCGGGCGGCCCGCGACGCTGCCGCGGCAGCCTTGAAATCCCGGTATGGGAGCTTGGCCGCCGTCGAACAGGCATCGCAGGAACGTGAACTCGCGGTTGCAGAACAGGCGGAGTCGAGTGCCGAAATCGAATCTCGTTGCGCACAGGATAATCAGAAGCTAGCCACCGAAGCTAGCGTGCATGCGGATAGTCTGCGGGGTCAGCTGGTCGATATCGACAGCGCCGTGGGTGAAGCCGTGGACCGAGGCTATCTACCGGATCGAGAAACAGCCCCTCGAACGATGTTGGCGCGGATGTGGACAACCCGCCGTGAGTCGGCGCGGCAGCTCGAAGCGGTGCGAAAGCGGCGACGGGCGCGGCCGCGGCAGCGCAAGTCGCTGAGCGATAGGCGCACGAGGCTCGCGACCGAAATGGCGACCAAAGGTGCTGAGCGAGACAGACTTACCAGTGAGCACAAAACTCTCTCAGAGCGAGTCGATGATCTGGCCACGCACGTCAGGCTCGCTGAACTCGTACAGCTCGAGGAAGACGGGCGTCTCGACCTGTGGGCCGAAGCCGCCGAGCTTCGCGCAGCGCTGGCACATGCGGTGTCGTCGGCGGAGTCGGACATCGTCAACACTCGCGTCGATGCGGCGGATGACGACCGAGCGCTGGCCGGACTGCGTACCGACTCGTTCCTGCCCACTACTCGGGATGCGCAACGCGTCATCGAGATCATCACCGACGCGGGTATAACCGCCCGGCCGGGCTGGGAACTGCTGCGTGACCTCGTCGCCGAATCCGACCGTGACACAATGCTGTGCAATCCAGTGGTCGCCGAACTCGCGGCTGGTGTGGTTGTAGCGGACGACGCCTTCGAAAAGGCTTGGGAGGCGGTTGAATCAGATGACCTGTGTGTGGTCGCCCATGTGACAGTATGTACCGCAACGCAACTCCAGCAAGCGTTGAGCGTTGCGCGGCCACGGTGGTCCGTGATCCCCAACGACCCCGCGCTGTTCGATCCGGTAGCCGCGGAACAGGCGCGCACAATACGTGAACTCCGGCGGCACAACCAGGACCAGCGGATCGAGAACATCCACGCGCAAGTGGCAGAAGACCGCGCGCTCCAGGGCGCTTTGAACGAACTCCTGCGAGACTGTCCAGCCGGTCACTTGTCCGCACTGGAGCAGACGATCAACGAGTATCGGGAAGCAATCGAGAATCTCGAGAGCGCGGACAGGCAACTCCGAGGTGAGATCGAGAACCTCGACGAACAGGAGACGGTGGACGCCGAAACCGAGGAGAGCCTCTCCGAGGAACTCACGAAGCTGGCGGAGTGGATAGAGCGGCTGAAAACACTTGCGGACCGAGTCGGTGAGGTTCCTGAAATTCAGGGCAGCATAGAGCAATTGGACCGTGACGTTGATCGGTATACGGCTTTGGCGAAGGAAGCCGTCGATCGCGCGGCTGAATACAAGAAGGCCGAGCGCACTGCGCGCGAACGGGCTGTCAAACACGGCTACAACCAGGAACGGTACCTGGACGCCGAGCGCAAGATCTCTCTGCTCGATAGCGGGCAGGAGGTCGAGGACATCGCTACGGACTCGTCGCCGCTGTCCGTCTTGCAGGCGAGGTTCACCGGGCTGGATGCGCAGTGGCAAACGATTGCGGCGGAATCCGTTCTGGCCGAACGGCTCAACGGACTCGTGGAGTGGAGCAAACGTGCGGACCGCATCTTGGCGGGCTTCGCGGAGGATATCCGTGCCCGCGCCGACATATTGCTGGCCACCGCCGACGGCCAGGACGACCAGCGTCGTGCCACCGCACACGAGAACGCGCGGATAGCGGCCGAGGCCGCGCAGCGTGAGCTGGGCGAGGCCTTTGCCGAACTCAAACAGGCAGAGCAGGAGGTACAGAGCCGAACTCCGCGGGACAGACCTCGATACGCCCAACTGGACACCGACCCCGCCACCGAGTCTGAAGCCCGTGAGCGTGCCGAGGCACAGGCCGCGCAGGCTACCGAGATGAGCAGCCGGGTGACCGTTCTGAACCGGGAGGCCGGGGAGGCGGACGAATCCGCGAGTGAGGCCAAGACGGCTGCGCAGGTGTTCGCTCAGCGAGCCAACCGGCTCACCGATGCCGCTGTTCCGAATGAGATACCCACCGGCGTAACGGCATACGCCGGCACCGATGAACAGGCAGAAGCCGACTTGAACTCGGTGATCGGCGACCTGACCACCGCTGCGATGTCGGCTACAGCGGCGCGCGGACGGACTGACGACGCCATTCAAGTGGTGCGGAAGTTGGCTTCGGAGAGCCGGTTTTCCCGTATCCCGGATGCAATCCGAGACAGGTTCACCAGCGATGACGCCGATGTTCTCGCTGAACGGGCAAGCGCCCGTGCCCGAGAAATGCAGGTGCGCAGGACAACGCTAGACGGCCAGCTCGCCGACATCGGCCGGGACCAGCGTCTGGTGGTGGTGGAGATCGCCGCCTTGGTGCACGAGGTTCTTTCGAATCTGGAATCCGCGCATCGCCATTCGAAGCTGCCCGGAACCTTGGGTGGCTGGGCCGATCAGCACTTCCTCCGCATCCGTTTCGCTCGTCCCAGCGGCGAAGAGGATCTGCTCGCTCGGATCGACGCGGTTGTCGATCGCGTAGTCGCCGAAAGATCGAAACCGGAGGGGCTGGCCCTGCTGAAACGATGCGTGCACGAAGCCGTGGCGCCGCGCGGATTCAGCGTCAAAGTTCTCAAGCCGAACAGCGACCTGGCGGTCGAGCCTGTCGATGTGACCCACCTCGGCAAGTTCTCCGGTGGCGAGAAGCTCACCGTGTGCGTGGCGCTCTACTGCACGCTGGCACGGCTGCGCGCCATCAACCGCGGTAGGGGCCAGGCCGCGCTCGGTGGAACGCTGGTGCTGGACAATCCTCTCGGAACGGCCAGTCACGTGGCGCTGCTGCGCCTGCAACGCGATGTCGCGGAGGCGCACGGTGTACAACTCGTCTACACGACCGGTGTGGAAGATCTCGGTGCTGTCGGGCAGTTCCCGAATGTGCTGCGCCTGCGCAACGCGCCGGGCGCGTTGCGCACCCGGCGCTACGTAGTTCTGGAGGAGCGCTCCGCAACTGCGGTTGAAGGCATCACCGGCGTCGGAGTGACACGGGACGAGCCGGCCCGTGGTGCAGTGCAATGAGCCCGAGTCCATTGGCCCGCGCGCTGGCCGATCACATGGCGCGAGCGTCGAGGCAGAAGGTCGATATCGAAGAATTATACAGCGCGGCAGTCGCATTCGATCGCAGCCTGGCGACGGTGCCGACCGCGCGTGATGAGATCCGCTCGGCACTGGACGAATTGGCCGCCGCCGGACTCGTTGTGTTGCCTAGTGGTGCAAAGCATTTCGACGCCAGAGATACTCCGGCGCTGCCGAAATGGGTACGCAGGCCGCCCCGCGAACGAGTTGTCCGCGAGACCAAGGCCCGCCGGATATGGCCCGCAGCTCTCGAAGCAGCGGGGCGGATCGCGACCAGAGACGACGAAATCCGCGTGCTGGAGCTGGTGACAGCGTTCCTGCGTGACGGGGGTGCCGATCGGCCGAGTGTGCCGCAACGGGAGCGGTCGTTGGAGCTCTTCGGCGACGAGAAGCGGATCGACGGACTCCTGTCGACTCGGCTGTTCCGCTCGGGGGCATTGACCCTGGAGCTTCTGCGCTGCCACTCGGTGCCCATTCCCTTCGTTTCGCAATGGGTTTCAGGTACTCGGGATCCTCAGGGCACCGCTTTGCTGATAGCGGAGAACCATCACACCTATGCTTCGCTACTGGAAGTCACGCGGGTACACGCGGCTGCAGGCGGACCGGCCCGGCACGTCGGTTACGGCACCGGCGGCCAATTTCCCTCCGCTGTGCTGTCGGTATCTCTGCTGTCCCCCAAGCCCGACCGGATTCTCTACTTCGGTGACATCGACCTGAAGGGATTGCAGATTCCAACGGCAGCCCACATCGCCGCGACCCGGGCCGGTCTCCCCGCTGTCGCTCCAGCCCTGCCTCTCTATGAGCTGCTCTTCGAGTTTCGGTGTACACGGCCGACGGCTCCGATCGCCGCGGCAACCGCTGCCGAAGTCGCCGCGTGGCTGGGGCCGCTCTCGGTCCGCGCTCGTGATCTGCTCGTTGGCGGCCTCCGGCTCCCACAGGAAGCTGTCGGGTACGAACTGCTGACCGCTCACCCCAGCGTGCTGTCCCGGGTCTGATCTTCACTGCACGCTGAGTGCGCACGCCTGATGTGCGAATGCACTGTGGCGTTTGCTGGAAAGTTACGACGATGTGATTTCGGTGCGTGCTCGCCGGGAAAAACGGACGAATCCGGTGCTCGGCGGGGGTTGGCCGCCGAGATGTGAAACGTGGTGCGCGAGGGGGGACTTGAACCCCCACGTCCGTGGACACCAGAACCTAAATCTGGCGCGTCTGCCAATTTCGCCACTCGCGCTGATGGTACGACCGTCCAAACTCTACCGGGATTGACCGGGTTAGCGAAGCACCGGTGGGGTGTGGCGTACTGGTCAGTAACCCTACCAGGGGTTATAACGATTTGGTAACCGCTAATGTGAGGGAGGCTCAACTTTCCTTCATGGGTGTAACCGCGTGGACCTGGGGGTTCAAACATGAGGCGGAGTCATGTTTCTGATCGTTCTGGGACGGACGTACCTGAATACTGCGCGGTAGGGGGTCGTGTGTAGGGGTAAACATGAGGAACCCCTCATGATTTTGTGGAATCCTCGGCACTACCAGGGCCGGGTGGCCTCGGGAAGACCTGCGCGACGAGAGCGCGGCCCCGTCCTGCGGGGGCAAGCCGCTACGAGAAGGAAGTCGAACGTCTTGACGATCAACGAGAGCACCGGGACCGGATCTAGGGCGAGGGTGGCGCGCAAGGCCTCGGAGGGTGGGGTCAGGTCGTCGCTGTTGGACAGGTTGCTGGGCGGCGCGCCGTACGCGTTGGCGTTCGGCGGGCAGGGCGCCCAGTGGTTGCGGGAGCTGGAGGAGATCGGGCGGGATTCCGCGCTCGAACCGGAGCTCACCGCGCTCGTGAACGAGGCCGCGCAGCGGTTGGAACCCGTTGCGGCGCAGCTGCTCGTGGTCCGGCCGGTCGGTTTCGATCCCATCGGCTGGATGCTCGAAGAGGAGATCGCCGACCCCGAGCAGGGTGAGGTCTCGGCGGCCCCGTCGCCGCAGATCCTGCGGTCCGCCGCGGTCTCCATGCCCGGCGTCTTCCTCACCCAGGTGGCCGCGCTGCGCGCGCTGCGGCTGCAGGGCCTGGATATTGTCGCGCAGGCTCCGGTGGCCTACATCGGTCATTCGCAGGGCCGCCTGGCCGCTACCGCCGCCGCCGCGCACGGCGAGCGGGATGCCGAGATGCTCGCGCTGGCCCAGTTGATCGGGGCCGCCGCCGGTCTGATCGCCCGCCGTCGCGGGCTGGTGCCGGTGGGCGAGCGCATGCCCATGGTCGCCGTCTCCCATGTCGACCCCGACCGGTTGCGGGCCGTGGTCGAGGAGGTGTCGGCGGATGTCGATGCGAGCAAGGCCGCCGTGGTCTCCATTCGCAACGGACGCCGCCGCGCCGTGCTCTCCGGCCCGGTGGCCCAGCTCGACCGGGTGCGGCAGCGCTGCGCCGAGATCAGCGCCGAGCAGACCCGCGACCGCGAGGCCAAGAAGCGTGGCGGCGCGGTGTTCGCGCCCGTCTTCGAGGACATTCCGGTCGAGGTCGCCTTCCACCACCCGGCCCTGGCCGAGACCGTCGAACTGGTGAGCACCTGGGCCGGGCAGTGCGGACTCGACACCGAACTGGCCGCGGCGCTGACCAAGGAGATCCTGGTCGATCCGATCGACTGGGTCGCCACCGTCGACGAGGTCGTTTCCGAAGGTGCGCAGTGGATTCTGGACCTCGGCCCCGGTGACCTGCTCACCCGCCTGACCGCCGGATCGCTCAAGGGCACCGGCGTCGGCGTGCTCGCCGCCTCCACCCGCCCCGGCCAGCGCAGCCTGTTCACCCCGGGCGCGGCCCCCGAGATCGCACCCGCCTGGGCGGAATTCGCGCCCAAGCCGGTGCGCCTGCCCAATGGCCGCATCGTGGTGGAGACCGCCTTCACCCGCCTCACCGGCCGCTCGCCCATCCTGCTCGCGGGTATGACCCCCACCACCGTGGACGCGAAAATCGTGGCGGCGGCGGCGAATGCGGGCCACTGGGCCGAACTCGCCGGTGGCGGCCAGGTCACCGAGCAAATCTTCGCCGACCGGGTCGCGGAGCTGAAGACGCTGTTGCATCCGGGCCGCGCCGTGCAGTTCAACTCGCTGTTCCTCGATCCCTACCTGTGGAAGCTCCAGCTGGGTGGCAAGCGCCTGGTGCAGCGATCCCGCAGCGCCGGTGCGCCTTTCGACGGCGTGGTGGTCACCGCCGGCATCCCGGAGCTCGAGGAGGCCGTCGCCCTCATCGAGGAGCTGACCGAGGCCGGCATCACCCACGTGGCGTTCAAGCCCGGCACCGTCGCCCAGATCCGGGCCGTGCTGCGCATCGCCGACGCGGTGCCGGACTACCCGGTCATCATGCATATCGAAGGCGGTCGCGCCGGTGGTCACCACTCCTGGGAAGACCTCGACGACCTGCTGCTCGAGACCTACGCCGAACTGCGCGGCCGCGACAATGTGGTGGTCTGCGTCGGCGGCGGCATCGGCACCCCCGAGCGCGCCACCGAATACCTCACCGGCGCTTGGTCACAGGCACACGGCTACCCGGTGATGCCGCTGGACGGCGTGCTGGTCGGCACCGCCGCCATGGCCACCCTGGAGGCCACCACCGCGCCCGAGGTCAAGCGGATGCTGGTGGACACCCCCGGCACCCCGGACTGGGTGGGCGCGGGCACCGCCAGTGGCGGAATGGCCTCCGGCCGCAGCCAATTGGGTGCCGACATCCACGAGATCGACAATGCCGCCTCCCGTACCGGCCGCCTGCTGGACGAGGTCGCCGGTGACGCCGAGGCCGTCGCCGAGCGCCGCGACGAGATCATCGAGGCGCTCGACCGCACCGCCAAGCCGTACTTCGGCGATGTCGCCACCATGACCTATGGCGAGTGGCTGGAGCGCTACGTCGAACTGGCGGTGGGCCTGGACCGCCCCAAGGACTTCGACTGCGGCGGCGACTTCGCCGACGCCATCGCCGACGCCACCCGCTCGGTCTGGCTGGACATCACCTGGCGCGACCGCTTCGCGGAGATGATGCGCCGCACCGAATCCCGCCTCAACGAGGCCGACCGCGGCGAGATCGAGACCCTCTTCGCCGACGACGCCGCCTTCGAGGAGCCGGTGCGCGCGCTGTGCACGCTGAAGGAGCGCTACCCGGCCGCCGCGGACACCGTGCTGCACCCGGCGGACGTGCCGTTCTTCATCTCGCTGTGCAAGACCCCCGGCAAGCCGGTCAACTTCGTGCCGGTCGTCGACCAGGACGTGCGCCGCTGGTGGCGCTCGGATTCGCTGTGGCAGGCCCACGATCCGCGCTACGGCGCCGACCAGGTGTGCATCATCCCGGGCACCGTCGCCGTCGCGGGCATCACCCGCGCGGACGAGCCCGTGGGTGAGCTGCTGGACCGCTTCGAGCAGGACGCCGCCTACTCCATGGTGCGCGCGGGCCTGGTCCCCGCCGCCGTGGACGGCCGTCGCCGCGCCGATATCGCCCACGGCGCACTGGATACCGTGCTCGCCGCCCCCGACGTGCAGTGGGCCGGACGCACCGCCGTCAACCCCATCCACCGGCTCGGTGATGTGCACGAGTGGACCATGAACGGCAAGGGTGCGATCCACCCGCCCACCGGCGCCACCCTCAGCGCCACCGAGGGACCCGAAACCGACCACGCCTACGTGGAACTGACGGTGCCGCTGCTGGGCGGCGCGGTAGCTGCCGCGAAAGACGCCGTGCGCATTCGCATGACCGTCCCCACCTCGGTCTACAACGGTGGCGCGCCGGTCATTTCGGAGGCCGACGCCGAGACCGCCATGTCGGCGCTGCTGGCCGTCGCCGCGGGCCAGGCGCTGCCCGAGGTGAAGACCGTCGACGGCGCGAAGGTCGCGCACGTCAACACCGCCTGGACCCCCGACCTCATCGCCGACCACGCGGGCGTCACCGGTTCCGGCCTGCCCGAGAACCTGAGCACCAACGGCCGCACGGTGCCCGATGTGCTGGTGGGCGCGTGCTGGCCCGCCGTGTTCGCGGTGCTGGGCGCGACTCGCACCGAGGACGGCGCGAGCGTCATCGAGGGCATGCTCGACCTGGTGCACCTCGACCACCGCATCGAGTTGGCGGGCGAACTGCCCGACGGCGCAAGCGTTCTCGCGGTGCGCGCCGAGGCGGGGGAGACCCAGGACACCGATCTGGGCCGGGTGGTCGAGGTGCGGGTGCGCATCACCGGCATGCTGGACAAGCCCGAAACTGGCATGTCCATGCCGACCATCGCCACCCTCACCGAGCGCTTCGCCATTCGCGGCCGCACCGGCGCTGGTGAACTCACCGATCCGCCGCGCGCCGCGGGCACCCTGTCCGCCGACGCCGCCGACACCCCGCGCCGTCGCCGCCGCGATGTCACCGTCACCGCGCCGCGCGCCATGGCCGCCTTCGCGCAGGTGTCGGGCGATCACAACCCGATCCACACCTCCGATGCCGCCGCGAAGCTGGCCGGACTCGGCAGCCCGATCGTGCACGGCATGTGGCTGTCGGCCGCCGCGCAGCACGCCGTCTCGGCCATCGACTCGGCCGACAAGCTGCCGCCGCGCACGCTGACCGCGTGGACCACCCGCTTCCTGGGCATGGTGCGGCCGGGTGCCCAGATCGACGTGCGGGTCGAGCGCGTCGCGGTCGATCGCGGCAGTGAGGTCGTCGAGGTGTCCTGCCGCACCCGCGGCGCGGGTAATGGTGACAGCGGTGGGGATCTGGTGATGACCGCCACCGGTCGCCTCGCACCGCCCAAGACCGTCTACGCCTTCCCGGGACAGGGCATTCAGACCAAGGGGATGGGTCTGGACGCGCGCACCCGCTCCAAGGCAGCCAAGGAGGTCTGGGACCGCGCCGACAAGCACACTCGCGAGGCCCTCGGCTTCTCGATTCTCGCTGTGGTGCGCGACAATCCGACCTACCTCAAGGCGCGCGGCGTCGAGTACCGGCATCCGCAGGGCGTACTGCACCTGACCCAGTTCACCCAGGTCGCCATGGCCACCCTGGGCGTCGCTCAGGTCGCGGAACTGCGGGAGGCCGGAGCCTTCGTGGATGGCGCGATGCTGGCGGGCCACTCGGTCGGCGAGTACAACGCGCTCGCCGCCGTCGCCGGGGTGCTGCCGCTCGAGGCCGTGCTCGAGGTGGTGTTCCAGCGCGGCTCCGCCATGCACGAGCTGGTGCCGCGGGATGCCCAGGGCCGCAGCGACTATCGCATGGCCGCCATCCGCCCCTCGCAGATCGGCGTGCCCGACGCCGCGGTGATCGACTTCGTCGCCACCGTGGGCGCGAAGGCGGGCGAATTCCTCGAGGTGGTCAACCTCAACCTGCGCGGCTCGCAGTACGCCATCGCGGGCACCGTGGCCGGACTCGAGGCCCTGGAGGCCGAGATCGAGCGCCGCCGTGTCGAATTCGGCGGTAAGCGCGCCTTCGTACTGGTGCCCGGCATCGACGTGCCGTTCCACTCGACCGTGCTGCGCGCCGGGGTGCCGGAGTTCCGGCACAAGCTCCAGGAGCTGTTGCCCGCGGACCTGCACCCGGAACTGCTGGTCGGACGCTACATCCCGAACCTGGTGCCGCGCCCGTTCTCGCTGGAGCGCGAATTCATCGCCGAGATCGCCGATTACGTGCCGTCCGAACCGCTCGCCGAGGTGCTGGCCGACTTCGACGACTGGGCCGCGCGTCCCACCGAACTGTGCCGCGTGGTGCTGATCGAGCTGCTGGCCTGGCAGTTCGCCAGCCCGGTGCGCTGGATCGAGACCCAGGACCTGCTGTTCACCGATACCGCCCACGGTGGCCTCGGCGTCGAGCGGTTCGTCGAAATCGGTTTGGCCGCAACGCCGACCGTGGCCAACCTCGCGACGAACACGCTCAAGCTGCCGATGTTCGCCAACACCGCGGTCGAGGTGCTGAACATCGAGCGTGAGGCCGGTGTGGTGTACTCCACCGACACCGACCCGGCCCCGGTGGAGGAGCCGGAGGAGGCCCCGGCCGAGACCGCGACGCCCGCCGCGGCCGCCGCGCCCACTGCCCCCAGTGCCGCTCCGGCCGCCCCTACCGGCGGCCCGACTCCGGACGACATCGCCTTCTCCGCCGCCGACGCCACCCGCGTGCTCATCGCGCTGTGGACCAAGCTGCGGCTGGACCAGATCGGTCCGGTGGACACCATCGAGGGCCTGTGCGACGGCGTCTCCTCGCGCCGCAACCAGCTGCTGGTCGACCTCGGCTCCGAACTCTCCCTCGGCGCCATCGACGGCGCCGCCGACGCCGACATGGGCGCGCTCTCGGCCACCGTCGACCGCCTGGCCCGCACCTACAAGCCGTTCGGCTCGGTGCTCTCCGATGCCATCGGCGACCATCTGCGCAAGGTCTTCGGCCCTTCCGGCAAGCGTCCCGCCGCCATCGGTGAGCGCGTCAAGAAGGTGTGGGGGCTCGGCGACGGCTGGGCCAGCCACGTCACCGCCGAGGTCTCGCTCGGCACCCGTGAGGGTGCGTCCGTGCGCGGCGGCGATCTGGGCGGGCTG